>NZ_JAJAFZ010000003.1:0-148719 GCF_025384895.1 Photorhabdus kayaii | reverse complement strand
AGCGCACAAGCGCTCCCCTTAAGTTGATTTTATAGCAGTCCCGCTAATAATATGCTCCCTGCTCACTCCTTGACAAATTGTCCCTAGTTGGTTATCCGTTACCCATCATTTTATTTATGTTGCATACGATCCTGTTATGCATTTGTCATCCTGACCATCATCACTCATCTGTCCTTGAGAAATTGTGCGCAATGATTCCTTTCCTGCTGAGGACAGAATGAATTAATTCGTTCGATGAAACAAGCTACACATAATGGAACTAGTAAGTCAGGGCAAAGAATAAAATCTGTGATTATTTATAGACTATTGAAATAAAATGAAAATAATAAACTAATGTGAAACTTACAAAAGTAAACAATGATATCTCTTACATGAAGTGTAAGAGATATCTCACAAAGGCAGCGTTAAAAATCGGGGCCTAACGCATAAAGGCAGGTTCAATTGCGCCAAGAAACCCAATTAAGTCGGTAAATAAGCGCTTTCGTTTATGACTGCCAAACTGTTCCAAGATCACTTCACCGGTCAAATTACACAGAGAAATGATACCCATATCATCTGATTCCATCGGCGCAATAAACGCCGTTGGCAACAGTTTCAGCCGTTTCTGTGTCACCAAATGTCCTATCAAGTTTTCCTGTAAACGGATAAAGTCATCCTCACTCCAAACCTGAATCAAACTAAGCCGTTGACCTTCAAACGTTACCGTCATATCACCGGCCAATTGTGATGTATAAAAATCATGAATTGCTGGCTGCAATTGTATATCCAGTGCAACTTCGACGCTATTCAGCTTATCCTCTAAAGGAAAAGGCTGAGGAAGCCAATAAACTTCGTTGTCACCAGTTTGGGTAATACAAGGTGATGGTACACCATAAAGTTCACGGCTTGCAGGAGGGGTTCCGGTTTCCTTCTGCCACAAATCAACATAACAACGGGTAAAATTAGACAACGCTTCTGTAACATTAGAAATCATATTATTTTCAACCAGTAACTGTTAGGGTGTACTTAGCAATTTTATAGTAAACCAAAAATGAGCGAACAAATAAAATTCAGACAAACGCGCTAACTTGCTAAACTTAAGCAACCACTATTATCAGATTTTGAGGAATAACATGTCGTTATATCGGGATCACCAAGCTCTTGAGCAACTTACTCTGGGTAAAACCACTTTATATCGTGACCAATATGATGCCAGCTTATTGCAAGCTGTACCCCGTAATATGAACCGTGAACCGCTGGAAATTTTCCCTGATAATTTGCCATTTCATGGCGCTGATATCTGGACACTGTATGAACTATCATGGCTGAATAGCCGCGGTTTGCCACAAGTTGCTATCGGACATGTTAGTTTAAATGCAATAAGTAAAAACCTGATTGAATCTAAAAGTTTTAAGCTCTATCTGAACAGCTTTAACCAAACTCGTTTTGAAAACTGGCAAGCCGTCGAAGAAACACTACAGCGCGATCTGGCTGCTTGTGCTGAAGGCAAGGTGGAAGTGTCACTCTATCACTTAGATCATTTCAATAACCAGCCAATCTCCGCTTTTACAGGTGAATGTATTGACGATCAGGACATTGAAGTGACTGAATATGATTTCAATCGTCATTATCTGCAAGATGCAGCACAAGGCCCGCTGGTAGAAGAAGTTTTGGTTAGCCATCTGCTGAAATCTAATTGCCTGATCACTCATCAACCTGACTGGGGATCTGTCCAGATTCACTACAAAGGGTTAAAAATCAATCGGGAAGCATTGTTACGTTACTTGATATCATTCCGGCATCACAATGAGTTTCACGAGCAATGTGTCGAGCGTATCTTCAGCGATTTACAACAATTATGTGCACCAGAAAAGCTCTCAGTCTACGCTCGTTATACCCGTCGTGGGGGATTAGATATCAATCCGTGGCGTACAAATAGTGAAGGCTTTGTTCCAGAAACAGGCAGATTGGCACGTCAATAAATCCGTTCTAAATCTGCTTTCCTAAACGCAATTCGTGAAAAATAAGCTGAAATAGGGCATGTAATACATTCAGTTTAGTGATATTGATATGTAATCCATACACGGTATACAAGGAGTCATTCTTGATCACACATATCAACCCACTCGGCTCGATGGATTTATTATCTCAACTTGAAGTAGATATGCTAAAGAGTACCGCAAAAAGTGATCTGTATCGCCTGTTCCGTAATTGCTCACTGGCCGTGCTCAATTCAGGTAGCCAAACCGATAATAGCAAAGAGCTGCTCTCTAAATACACCGATTTTGAGATTAACGTATTGCGCCGTGAGCGCGGAGTAAAACTGGAACTGGTGGATCCACCAGAAGATGCATTCGTTGATGGAAAAATTATTCATTCACTACAAGCTAACCTGTTCGCAGTGCTGCGGGATATCTTGTTTGTTCATACACAGATTACCGATCCAGAACAACAGGATTATTCCGATTCAGAGCATAGCGCGCATATCACCAACAGAATATTCTCTATTCTGCGCCACGCCAGAGCACTGCATACCGATGAAGATCTCAACATGATCGTCTGTTGGGGAGGCCACTCAATTAGTAAGCAAGAGTATCAGTATGGCCGTAAAGTCGGTAATCAGCTTGGGTTACGTGGACTGAATATCTGTACCGGCTGTGGTCCCGGAGCAATGGAAGCACCGATGAAAGGTGCGGCTGTCGGCCATGCCCAACAGAATTACAAAAATAGCCGTTTTATTGGTATTACCGAGCCATCAATCATTGCGGCTGAACCCCCAAATCCATTAGTGAACGAGTTGATTATCATGCCAGACATCGAAAAACGTCTGGAAGCTTTTGTTCGTATCGCTCATGGTATCGTTATTTTTCCAGGAGGTGTCGGTACAGCAGAAGAATTGCTTTATTTGCTAGGTATTCTGATGAATCCAGAAAATCAGGAGCAAATACTGCCATTGATTCTTACCGGACCGAAAGAGAGTGAAAACTATTTCCAGGTTCTGGACGAATTTATTGTTCATACATTGGGCGAAGATATACGACGCTACTATCACATTATCATTGATAATGCGCCTGAAGTTGCCAGAATAATGAAAGAAGCGATGCCATTAGTGAGAGATAGCCGCCACAGTACCGGTGATGCATATAGTTTTAATTGGTCAATGAAAATCAATTATGATTTGCAACAGCCGTTTGAACCATCTCATGAAAACATGGCGGATCTTAATCTCTATCCTGATCAACCCCCTGAAAAACTGGCAGCATCACTACGCCGGGCTTTTTCTGGAATTGTTGCAGGCAATGTAAAAGAGGTAGGTATTCAAGCGATTGAAAAACAGGGTCCATTCAAAATCCACGGTGATGCTAGGATAATGCGCCATATGGATAAGCTACTGAAAGACTTTGTGGAACAGTACCGAATGAAACTACCGGGAGGTACTGCCTACGAACCTTGCTACGAAATCATCAAATAAAATTACCTGAAAAAATACCTGCGCTCCACGGATGGAGCATTATGCTATTTAAAGTGATCCCATATGATACACCTTCTCATTGTTGACGCTCTTAACCTTATCCGACGCATTCATGCTGTACAGGGTAGTCCATGCATTCCTGCTTGTGAACATGCGCTACGGCAACTTATCCAACATACTCATCCCACGCATGCCGTTGCAGTATTCGATGAAGAGAATCGCAGTCACAGTTGGCGTCACCAGATATTACCTGACTACAAAGCCGGCCGTTCGCCCATGCCTGACAATCTGCAACAAGAAATGCCACAAATCAGAGCATCATTTGAACAACAAGGGGTCACCTGCTGGCATGCCAAAGGGCATGAAGCTGATGATCTGGCAGCAACACTAGCCGTAAAAGTGACTTCCGCTGGTCACAACGTGACGATTGTTTCTACTGATAAAGGTTATTGCCAATTACTTTCACCCAATATCCGTATCCGTGACTACTTCCAGAAACGCTGGTTGGATATGCCATTTGTTCAACAAGAGTTTGGCGTTTTACCAGAACAACTGCCTGATTATTGGGGGCTGGCGGGGATAAGTAGCAGTAAAATTCCGGGGATTCAGGGGATCGGGCCGAAAACCGCTGCCACTTTACTGCAACAGGCCGGTACACTGGATAATCTGTTCCAGAACCTCGACCAACAACCCGATAAATGGCGCAATAAACTAGAATCAAATCAAGAAATGGCGTTTATCAGCCGGGAAGTTGCATCATTACGTACCGATCTGGCTTTAAATGGTAATCTGCAACAACTCCGACTGACAACAGCAACCTAACGAAAATACTTCGCTATCTTATCCAGATGTTCGCCTTTTAATTCTCCGGCCTCACTAAGCAGGCCGATCCAAGCCTTAATATAATTATATTTTGCTTGTGAGAGATCGCGTCGAGCAGTATATAACTGCTGTTCAGCATTCAAGACATCCACATTAACCCGCTGCCCAAGCGCAACACTTTTACTGGTCGCATCTACCTGTAAGCTAGCTGATTCAACCGCCATTTCATAAGCACTAATCCGTTTTTCACTATTTAAGTACTGATTATAATTGCGGCGTAATGCATTGAGGACTTCTCCAGCCTGAGCATCAAGATCATATTTAGTCTTGCCATAGTTGGCCGCCGCCTGACGTACAGAGGCAGACGTAGCACCACCATTATAGATATTCATGCTCATCCGTAAGCCAATGGTATCGGTTCGATATTTTTGATCTACGGTATTATCGCTGCTGGATTCGTTTTCAGAATGGGAAGCATAAAACTCCAGCTTAGGTAAATAGCCTGCCCGATTACGCTGTACTTCATGGTACGCGGCTTTCACCTCCTGACGCGAAGCGGCCAGGACCGGATTGTTGGCTAATGCCAATTCTTCCCACGCCTCATAACGTTCAGGTAACAACTTCAATATCTGGAATCGTTTTTTATTTGACAACCGTTGCACCGGTAAATCAACAGGGAGAGAGACACCCACAATGAGCTGTAAACTTCGGATTGCCGCATCCAAATCGTCTTTAGCTGCTATCTCATCAGCAATCGCCTGACTGTAACGAGATTGTGTTTCCACCACATCAGTACGTGTCCCTTCACCAGAAATAAACAACTTTTTATTCAGTTCCAGTTGTTTTTCATAAGCCATTTTCTGCCGTATGACTAAATCAATCTGATCCTGTGCATAAGCCACATCTACGTAAGCATTCACGACCCGAACAGCCAATTGCTGAAAATCTGCCCGAAAACGCTCATTACTCATCAAGGTGTGAGCTTGACTGGCTTTATAACGAGCCCATATTTCAAAATCGATCAACGGCTGAGTCAACACAACAGCCGCGTTATAACTGCTATATTGGCGATCCCGACTGCTAGTTGTCTTCCTACCCCAGAAGTCATACCCAACAGACTCCATATGTTGCCAATTCCGCGGTGAATTTTGGTAAGACATTATTACTTTAGGTAACAAGTCAGCTCTGCCGAGCTTTTCATACTCTTCACCGCCTTCCCGCTCTTTCGCTGCGGCAAGAAAAGTAGGATCATTTTCTAACGCCAGCGCATAGGCTTCAGTCAAACTCAATGCCCATGCAGGAAAAGAGAACAAGCCGACACAGAAAAAAATCAGCAAACCACTTGATAAAGAAGCATTATTCAGTTTCATCATCACTCCTCTATCAACGATGTTGAAGCCCGATCCAACAATGGCTTAAACAGATAACTTAACAGAGAGCGGGAACCCGTTTTGACAAAGACCTCAACCGGCATCCCTGGCCTGATATCCAACCCTTTCAGTTTTTCCATTCCCTCAGGAGAGACAACCACTCTCATCTGATAATAAGGTTGACTGGTTGCTGGATCGACCAACCTATCTGCGGAAATCACGGCAACTTTTCCTTCAACTTTTGGCGTCCGATTCTGGTTAAAAGCGGTGAACATCAGATCCACATTCAACCCTTTACTAATCTTATCTGCCAAATTAACCGCAACACGAGTTTCCACTTCAAACGCCATCTGGTCCGGCAGAATTTCCATTAGTTTTTCGCCAGGAGCAACAACCCCACCTTGGGTAAAAATATTTAATCCCACCACCGTGCCGTCAACCGGCGCAACAATTGAAGTATGAGTCAGTTCAAACTGGGCTGTATCTAGCTTATTTCTATATTCACTGGCAGAGACCTGCACCTCTGCTAATTGTGTGCGCACTTCCCGCTGATAGTCTGCTTTGCGCTGAATAATACGCTGCTGTGTTTCCTGTAATTGCTTTTCAAGCTGACCCGCTCGTCCTTCCATTTCCGCTATGCTGCTGTTGAGTTCAGCCTGCTCACGCAGAAGTTCCAGATAACGATTACGCGGAAAATAGCCCTCATCCGCTAAAGATTTCAGATTAGTTATTTGCTCTTTAAGCGCCGCCTGCTGCATGCGTTTACTGAGAAAAGAAGATTTCAGCCCTTTAATTTGGAAATCTATTCCTTCGACAGATTGCTCAAGCCCTGCCAAGTCGCTTCTCAGTACTTCACGGCGTGATACAAAAAGTTGTTTTTGCAGTTCGATAATCTCATTCACCCGTGGTTCAGATTGTAATTGCTGTAATATGTCGGGGAAAATTAACGCTTCATCACCATGCTGTTCGGCTAATAAACGGGCTTCCGTTGCCAGCGTGGTATACAGTTGATCTTGAAGTGCATCGACCTGTGCCTTTGCCTGCACCTGACTGAGCTGGACGAGTGTCTGACCCGCTTTTATTGTTTCTCCTTCAACAACCTTAATCTGGCTGATGATACCGCTTGCCGGGGCCTGAACTGTTTTACGATTACCATCCACAACCACCACACCTGAAGATGCAACCCCTTTATCCAACGGTGCTAACGCGGCCCAAATGAGAAATCCCAGTATCCCCACACCAATCACTAACCATCCTAGTCGTAAAAAATGCCTTTCTTCCAAAGGCAACAATCCTTTTTCATCTCTTACCGGCGTAATCTGATCAGACATATCCACTCCCGGACAGAAATCTCCGTCTCAGCTATTTGATATTATTATCATTAAATGCACATTTACCTATGATGCCTGTGGGACTGCCTTAGTCGCAGAATGTTCCTGACTATTATTCCTTTGTGATAAAGCGGCCATCACCTGTTGAGATGAACCGAACATCTTCATTTTCCCCTGAACCAGTAGCAATATTTTGTTTGTCTGTGATAGCAATGAGGTGCGGTGAGTAATCACAATCACTGTCTTTCCTTGTGCTTTTAACTGAAAAATCGCCTCATTCAATGCTCTTTCCCCTGCCTCATCCAAGCTAGAATTAGGCTCATCCAACACGACCAATGACGGCTCGTCATATAATGCACGAGCAAGGCCAATTCGCTGTTTCTGCCCACCAGATAATCCAACTCCGCCAGCACCAATCACGGTGTCATAGCCCTTATCAAGTGCTAATATCAGCTCATGAACGCCCGCTTTCCTTGCCGCCTGTACCACCTTTTCTGGCTCCACTTCATTAAAACGAGCAATATTTTCAGCAATAGTGCCACCAAACAACTCAATATCTTGCGGTAAATAACCGATTGAGGAGCCCAGTTCATCTTTATTCCACTGATAAATATCTGCATTATCCAGACGAACAACGCCTTCCTGTGCCGGCCATATTCCAACCAGTAACCGGGCAAGAGTCGATTTCCCAGACGCACTGGGACCAATTAATCCCATCACATCACCGGCATCCAACGAAAAGCTAATATCCTGTAAAACAACCTTACTGTTTCTTCCCGGCGGCGCTGCGGAAACTTTATCCACGGCTAAACTTCCTTTTGGCGCCGGCAATGACATTCCCGGTTTACGTTCCGGTTGTTGTTCCAACAGGTTGGTTAACCGTTGCCATGACAAACGAGCACCACTCCAGCCTTTCCAGGCTTGAATCAGTTGCTCAATCGGTGAAAGTGCACGTCCCATCAAAATTGAAGCCGCAATCATCATACCCGGCGTAATATGCCCACCAATCGCTAACCAGCCCCCTAATCCAAGGATCAGTGACTGCAAAGCCAAACGCACTGTTTTAGTGACTGAATTAATCACTGAAGCCCGCTCACTAGCAATGCGCTGGAAATCCAGGAAACGCTCATGTAATCCAAACCATCTCCGACGTAGCACCGGCAACATACCTAACGCCTCTATGACTTCGGCATTACGTAAATTAGTGCTAGCAAGACTTGCTGAACGTAGAGAGAGTTTACTGGCTTCGGATAACGGCTGACTTGATAACCACTGATTCAATACAGCCAAGGCAATCAATACCAGTGCACCGCCCAGTGACAACAGACCAAGCCAGGGGTTAAAAAGAAAAATAACGAGCAGATAGATTGGAAACCAAGGGGCATCAAAAAAGGCAAACAAGGCGTTACCCGTCAAAAACTGGCGGATATTGGCCAAGTCATTGAGCATCTGACCAGCATCAGTAGTGCCATTTTTCAGATTCGATTCATAAGATGCGGTATAAACCCGGTTATTCAGCTTCATATCAAGCTGGCTGCCAATACGGATAACAATCATGCTACGGATATATTCCAGCATTCCCATCATGGCAAACATGCCGAGGGTAATCAGAGTCAACATCAGCAAAGTGATTTCATTGCCCGACGGCAATACTCTGTCATAAACCTGCAACATATAAACAGACGGAACTAACATCAGCAAGTTAATAAAAGCAGTGAACAACCCGATAGCCCAGAATACCCGGCTACGAGCACGAATGACATCAGTAATTTCATCCTTCGGGAGCAGTAGTTTCACACTATTTCCTTATTTTTATTTTTTTAAAAATATAACTATCTGATGTTAATGTTTCCTTTCTTATTCATTTTTCTTATTAGTCTTATTGGGCTTTATCATTAATTCCCGACCATCGGCAAAGCGGGCAAACCAACCATCTGGCTCATGAGCAAAAAAAGCCAAACCACTCCCCTGTTCATCAGTAATTGTGAGTCCATCTGGAGTTGGCCGCCAACCGGCAGGCACTTCGCCAAACATATACGCTAAACAATCGTTATTACCATTAAGTGACCAAATTGATCCCTCTGGTAAGGGATGGTCAGTCAATAACACATCGCATTGTTGATGTTTATCCGACAATTGCCACACGCCTTTCAATTCACTCGCGTGTGGGAGATCAAGACTACCAGCCATACTTCCTCCGCTAATGCTGAATGTCAGAGCAACAAAGAATGCAAATTTCAGATACCAAGCTGCAAAAACCATGCCGCCTCCAAACAAATAACCGCATCTAAGTCAGATGCGGTTGTGTTGTTGTGTTACGAAAGGATGAAATCAGACTCTAATATGGGTTCTCCAACAATCTTCACCCAAAAATCATCGTAGGAAAATTTACCGCCCAAATTAATGGCGAAATCATTCACCTTATCAACCGTGTTATAACGAAGCACAGCTTCTCCGACTTCCCCCGTGAATTCCCTTACAAATTTAACGCCACCCTTCCCGGCGTCACCCAGATCAAACAGTGATACATCAATCTTGTCTTCACCGGAAACAAAGTCATGGATCCAATCACGCTCAAGAGGAGGTGATTCCTTGGCACTCAGGTAGACAAAGGTATCTTTGCCTTCCCCACCCCAAAGATTATCTGCTCCCAAGCCACCGTAAATGATGTCATCACCCGCGCCACCTTTCAGAGTATTGGCGGCATCATTCCCGATTAAAACGTCATTACCACTGCCACCAATCGCATTTTCAATCGTGACACCACGGGCAATAGAGACGTTTCCTTTCAGCCCACCGACATCAGAGAAAGAAGCTTCATTCAGATTGATACGTTGATCCTGAGTAAAACCAGAGAAATCAAACGTATCATTACCCCCTGTATCCCAAGCGGTGAACAACAGTTTGCTGTTCTCATCTTTTGCGGTATAGAAGTCACGATCTGTGTTGGAATTAAAACCATATACTGTGTCATCAGCACGGATGGTACTATTCGCGCCGTATACCGCCTGAATGGCAGAAATATCGTTGAGTAAGGGTGCAGAAGAATAAATACCTTTAAAGTCCTGACCCGTATTTTTCTCACCAAAATAACTCATGATGGTATAAGCACGGCTATCTTCAAAATAAGTAGCGCTGTTCTTATAAGACGGGCTGACCTTATCAGACGCATTATAATCAGCCGGATGTTGCAACCCTAGAGTATGGCCAATTTCATGCGTAAACGTCTGACGGCCATAACCATTCACGTCGATATCGTTGTTTAAGAAAGTACGGCTTTTCGCGTTATACCAAGTTCCTATCTGTGTCTTCTCGGGGGTTGGCAGATAAGCAAACGCATAGCTCCCCGTCAAGCTAACATCAAAGAATCCAAAGGTGATATTTGCCTCTTTGACATCAGTGGTTTCAACGAAATTAATATTAGCAACATCAGCCCAAGATTGTATTGACAGTTTTGCAGCCGCTTTTTGTTCTTCATTAAATGCTGAAAATTCAGAAATATGCCACGGCATATTATCCGGCTTACTCTCCAGGAAAGTATACTTTAATTGGAAAGCGTTAGATTTATCGTCGTCCTGATGCCCCCAACGATAATCACCCCGGATTAATTCTTTAGCAGCATCTTTACTAGGCTCATGCTCAACGACAATATTAGAATCTTTACCTGGTATATAAGCCTGTAACCATTTCAGCAACTCATTTGCTTTTTCTGAACCGCTAACGTCTTCCGAGTATGAAATTTTCTTCTTTAAAGACATATATTTCTCCATAAATTCAGGACTTAGATGTAAAATTCTTTTTATTTAATTAAATACAAGTCAATAAAACCTGAAAACAACAGACCGCCCTTGGTCATACAAATTAACAACTAAAATCCCTTTCACATAAACGTAACACTAAAGTTAATTATGTAAAAAGCAATTAACATATTTTTTTAATATAAACGTGATAAAAATAACATAAAACAAATAAACGATTGTTTTATATAACATAACTCTTTAAGGCGAAAAAAATACCGCTAATTTCTTAGCGGTATTTTCTTACGAATTAATTATCTATTTATCTAACTATCTATGAAGTAAACTTTAAAAAATTTATAACATTATTATTAATAATTTTAATCTGAGATTATCCCAAGCCGTTATATAAATAGACAAAATCAGAATAATCGACCACCTTTGACTGCAATATTGAACGATATGACTCATATGAAAAGGCCCTAAATCAGTAAACACCTATATATTATTAATAAATTAACGAATCAATAAATTAATAACAACTTGATTAAATAAATAAAAAACATATATCACAGAGTAGTTAATATTTCATTTATTATAAAGCACTCCATCATAATATAATTAAATTATATTTTTGGTTTTTGAATATAAAATAATAATATCAACATAGCTGGTTAATTCATAAATATATTAAATATAAAACAGCAATTTAAATCTATACCCTATGGATTTCAAGTTGCATCGCGACGGCAAGGGAACGAATCCCCGGGAGCATAGATAACTATGTGACCGGGGTGAGTGAGTACAGCCAACAAAGAGGCAGCTTGAAAGATGACGGGTATATATCAAATAAACATTATTTATATTTAACATTACAATTAAACCCCATATTTAAAACATTAATAAAACCAATTAAAAAATAATCTATTGCATTATTTTCCATTTTATAATCTTAATTTATTGAATTATTTCACATTAATTTCACGTTTAATTAAACGCTTATAATAATATATTTATTTTTATATTTACCTTAAATGAAGTAAAAAAATCAACAATTTTACGACATAAATCATACAATATTCATTGTTACATTAAATCATAATCACCACACACATAGAGTATTATGTAATACTTTCTTAGCTAAAAAATTAATTAAATCATTCTAATACACTCATTTTACTTCGCACGGTAATAAGAGATAAAATGCAATAATGCTATTCAATACTGAAAAAAAACGCCTCAGGATATAGCTGAGGCGATTTAGGAAATCTTATTTTATGAGTTATTCCAGAATGATGATGAACAATAGTGAATCAGTAATCATTCCGGCTAGCTGCATAAGCAGACCAAATACGACGAACATGAACCGTTATTTCTTCCCTGTCATGATAAAGGTGTTTTGCCTGAATTTGTGCATTTATACCCCCCTCTTTTAATTGCAAGTTCATTTTATGCAAATTATGAGCAACTTCTTCATAACGCTTTTTCATGGGTAATTTAAGATTAAAAATAGCTTCCCGGCACCAGCCATTAACTAACCAATCTGCCATTAACTGCGTCACTTTTGCTGGTTTTTCCACCATGTCGCATACCAGCCAATAAATGTTTTTTGTCGAAGGCTCAAACTTAAAACCATCAACTTTGTGATGTTTAACTTGCCCCGTATCCATCAAACTTTTCGACATCGTGCCATTATCTACCGCATGAACCATCATACTACGTTTCACCAGTTGGTAAGTCCAACCACCAGGGCATGCACCTAAATCAACCGCATACAAACCGCTAGCCAACCGCTCTTCCCATTCGTCATGTGGGATAAAAACATGAAAGGCTTCTTCCAGTTTTAATGTTGAACGACTTGGTGCATCCGAAGGAAATTTCAACCGAGGAATACCCATATAAAATGGCGAATTATTGTTACTGTAAGAATAACCAACATAACAGCAACCCGGAGCGATAAAGAAAACGTGTATCACCGGGCGATTAACGTTTTCCCGAATCTGCAAGATCTTTTCCTGACGCATAGCATTACGCAGCGGAACAGTAAATTTTCGACAGAATTTTAATAACTCTTTACTTTCATTAGTATCAGGCACCTCAACCCGTAATTCACCTGCACGCTCAATGACACCATGCAGCATACCGACAATCGGGCTTATCCGATCTTCAGGAGGTAAATCTCGCAATAATTCACCCACGACCAGCATCTGGCGGGCAAAAATCAGCTCCCGAAATGGGATCTCACGAATCAGCCGATCGGCATCTTCATATTGATAACACTCAAACAGGACATAACCACTGTTGTCTTTCACCCGGGCAAAACCGTAAATCTCTTTTTGACCCGCCTTATCAGTGATTTCTGCTGCACACTCTTTTTCAAAACCAGGGCGGCAATATAAAGCAATTTTATTCATGGCGAAGCGCCGATTTCCTTAGACGCAAAGCGCCAATTAATACTAAAAACCAGCCGATAAGAAAGCTAAATCCTCCAACTGGCGTAATATAAGCGAAAAATTTAACCTGCAATAAAGCCATACAATAGAGACTGCCACTAAACAACAAAATACCTACTGCAAAAAAAACGCCACTCCAGTAAAACCAGAGCACAACTTTACGCATTAGCATGGCAGACATCGCCATCATTGCCAGAGTGTGAATCCCCTGATATTGCAGACCGAGATCAATCCAACTTATCTGATATTTTTCCATCATCGGAGATAATAAATGTGACCCTACAGCACCAAACGCCACATAGAAAAACCCACTGAAGCCAGCAAAGATAAGCATTAAGCGACTATTCACTGTTATCTTCCTTTTTCTTCTATCTGAGAGCTCTTACAGCTCGAATGCCTTATTCCGCTCTTACTCATTGGTAATAAAGCCCAATTTCTCCTGCTCACTGGCTGCCTGTGCCAAAACCCATTGTCTGAATGCGGCAATTTTCCCCAATTCAGCCTGATTGTCATGACAAACAAGGTAAAATGCATTCTTACTCACTAACACATCATTAAATGGGCAAACTAAGCGCCCCGCATCAATTTCAGTCCGAGCCATGACATTATTTGCCAGTGCAATACCTTGCCCATGAACAGCGGCTTGGATCACCATTGCACTATGGCTAAATATCGGTCCTTGCTGAACATTTATCTGCTGCTGCATATCAAGCTGGCGTACATACGCTTGCCAGTCACGACGAGAAGAATCGTGTAACAACGTATGACGCGCCAAATCTGCGGGGGTCTTCAAAGGATTTTCTCCAGTCAATAACGAAGGAGAACAAACGGGAAGCAAATATTCTGCGTAAAGACGATCAGTGCGTAACCCCGGCCAATTTCCACGACCATAAAATATGGCAACATCAACATCATCAGCAAGCTTATCTTCTTCTCTGTCTACCGCCTGTATTCTGACATCAATGCCGGGATAAGCTAAATTAAAGCTGGACAACCTTGGAACCAACCACTGGATAGCAAAGCTAGGTGAAAGGCTAACCGTCAAAGCTCCTTTGGCACTTCGAGCTTGAAGTTTACGTGTTGCTTCATTTATCGCCGTGAATATCTCTTTAATGTCCAGATAGTAGCTTTGACCTTCTTCAGTCAACAATAGTGATCGATTGCGACGACGAAACAACTTCAATCCAAGAAAATCCTCCAGACTTTTCATCTGGTGGCTAACTGCGGCCTGCGTCACAAATAACTCTTCAGCCGCCTTAGTAAAACTTAAATGGCGCGCTGCGGCATCAAAAACCCGCAACGCATTAAGTGGAGGTAAACGTTTGGACATGTGAGCCCTTATGTAATGTTGGCGATACCGGTAACTCTTTATATTTAGTTATTAGTTTTTGTAATCCGAATCATTATAAATTGTCCATTGAGGATACACCAGTAAATCCCTATAGTGGCGCCACTTCCTAAGCCGGAACGAAAAGTGAATCAGCTTAACGCTATGAAACTTTTGGCTTTGTGGTTGTGATGTTGTGTTTGCAAGTTGTCTGGGAAACCGGACCCTGTAGCTCAAGCTACTGTTTTTTTCACTTTCTGTACATTTACCCTGTCTGTCCATAGTGATTTTTTAATGCACCGCAGTTGCGGTGCTTTTTTTTGGCATAAGGCGTGGAACGTGGCAATATTATTCCATGTAATAACCTATCCATTTTCAGCCAGAAACAAATGGTTAAGCCCCATCACCACCAAAACAAAATTAATACATCTATGAAAAAGTTCGAACCAGAACAGTTCCGCCAGCAATTTCCAGCGCTACAACAATTTCCATCACAACAATTTCCATCACAACAACAGACGGTATTTCTGGATAGTGCAACCACTGCACTCAAACCACAAGCCATGATAAAGGCAACTCAAGATTATTATCGAAACAGTAACGCTACCGTACATCGTAGCCAACACAAAGCAGCACTGGAAATTACATCCCGCTATGAACAGGCCCGGCAACGAGTTGCTGAATTCATTAACGCCCCAAAAGCTGAAAATATTATCTGGACAAAAGGAACAACAGAATCCCTCAATCTAGTTGTTCAAAGTTATTTCCGCCCTCATCTCCAGCCCGATGATGAAATTATCGTGAGTGAGCAGGAACACCATTCCAATCTGATACCGTGGTTAATGTTGGCAGAGCAAATCGGTGCCAAGGTTATTAAATGGCCTTTAGGCAATGACAAATTGCCTGATATCAACATTTTGCCTGAACTGCTAAACGAACACACCCGATTGATAGCCATCAGCCAGATGTCCAATGTGACTGGCGGAGCAGTTGATCTCGCTGCAATAACTGCAATAGCACACCAACATGGTTGCCTGGTCGTTGTGGATGGTGCCCAAGGCGTTGTTCATAATCCCATTGATGTTCAACAATCAGATATCGATTTCTACGCATTCTCTGCTCATAAACTCTATAGTTCGAACGGCGTTGGTATACTTTACGGCAAAAGTGAGCTTCTTAATGCTATGTCTCCTTGGCAAGGTGGCGGAAAAATGCTTTCCCACACTTCATTCAGCGGTTTTATACCCGAAGCGGTACCTTTCCGGTTTGAAGCGGGCACACCGAATGTTGCAGGTATTATTGGTTTTTCTGCCACGCTGGAATGGTTGAAAGATATTGATATTGCCAAAGCCGAAACCCATGCAGTCGCACTTGCTGATTATACCGAAGCACAACTCTCCGCTTTACCCGGATTTATCAGCTATCGCATTGCCGGTTCCAGCTTATTGGCTTTTAATTTTACCGACATCCATCACAGTGATTTGGCCGCCATTCTGGCAGAACAAAATATTGCTTTACGTTCCGGTCAGCATTGCGCTCAACCCTTGATCGAAGCGTTAGGCATCAGCGGCTGTTTGCGCGCCTCCTTTATGCCTTACAACAACCAACAGGATGCCGATGCTTTAATTCAGGCAGTAAAATTTGGCCTTTCTCTATTACAGGATGAATGAATTACAGGACGAATGACATTATGACTCAAACCGCTGAAAACCGGATTGCACCACACCCATTTGGCCGGGAAATCAGCCAACAACAGCTCATTGCAACCTTTGACCAATGCCGCCAATGGGAAGATCGTTATCGCCAGTTAATCTTACTGGCAAAGAAACTGCCCGCATTACCAGAGAACTTGAAACAGCAAGACACTGAAATGTCCGGCTGTGAAAACCGGGTTTGGTTAGGGCATCAATTACTACCAGATGGCGATTTACATTTTTATGGTGACAGCGAAGGCCGCATTGTAAAAGGCCTGCTGGCGGTAATCTTAACTGCCGTAGAAGGCAAAACACCGGAACAAGTTTTAGCAACTAACCTATTGGCACTGTTCCACCAACTAGGGCTGGAACAACAGATAAGTGGCTCACGGTTAAACGGCGTCAAATCGCTAATCAATACTGTGCAGAACGCCGCAACATCTTATATACCCTATGGATTTCAAGATGGATCGCGACGGCAAGGGAGTGAATCCCCGGAAGCATAGGTAACTATGTGACCGGGGTGAGCGAGTGCCGCCAACAAAGAGGCAACTTGAAAGATAACGGGTATATCAAAGATCACCCTGACGTTGCGCTTTAGCCACCATTTTTTTCAAGGCATGGGAAACCGCAACAAATCCAAATGTCGCCGTGACCATCGTTGCGGCACCAAAACCAGAAGCGCAATCCATACGCTTAGCTCCCTCTGCGGTACTTTTCGCGGCACAAACAGAACCATCACTCTGCGGATAAACCAATTGCTCGGTTGAAAACACACAATCGATGCCCAATTTACCTTTGCCATTCTTCACAACACGATAATCAGATTTCAGCCTTTCTCGCAGTTTAGCCGCTAAAGGGTCCTGAACCGTTTTTGCCAAATCAACAACCTGAATCTGTGTAGGATCAAGTTGCCCTCCTGCTCCACCGGTTGTCACCAGCGGAATTTTATGGCGGCGGCAATAAGCCAACAGCGCAGCTTTCGGCCTGACACTATCGATAGCATCAATCACATAACTAAATCCAACCGCCATCATCTCTTCAACATTATCGGGTGTGAGAAAATCATCAACACAAGTCACTTTGCACTCTGGATTAATTGCCAGAATACGCTCGGCAATCACCTCAGTCTTTGGTTGCCCAATATGCTGTTTTAAAGCATGTAATTGGCGGTTGGTATTGGTGATACAAACATCATCCATATCAATCAAGGTGATCGCACCGATTCCTGTACGAGCCAAAGCCTCAGCCGCCCAGGAGCCAACACCACCGATACCCACGACACAAACATGAGAATGGCAAAACAAAGAGAGCGCTTTTTGACCATATAAACGGGCAGTCCCCGCAAAGCGCTGCATATATGCATCAGAAAGAGAAGTTTGCATTACTGAATATCAATCCTGAAAACCTGTTATAAAATTTATGAAAAGCAATCACTGATTTACCATCAACATGGTCGGCGGCGCTTTTTTTAACACCCAAACCCGACCATAGTGGTTATAGAAACCGGCCGCTATACCCGCCGCCCCACCAATACCATGATAGATATCGAAATGATGTCCCTTTATCGCCCCACCAACATCCAATGCAACCATCAGCCGCATCTGGTACTGACCGGTAAATTTACCCTCTCTATCCAACAGAGGTATCTCTGCTAACAGGGTTGTTCCTGGTGGAATAAGCATTTTATCAGCGGCCACAGAAGCTTTTGCAATTAAAGGAACACTACTCGCACCTCGTACCGGCGCATAGTTTTCAGGTTTAAAGAAAACAAATGATGGGTTCTGCTCCAACAGCTCACGGACTTCTGCCTCACTGTGAGATTCTGTCCATTTACGAATCGCCAGTATAGAGATATCTTCCTGCGCAATTTCTCCGCGCTCAATCAGCAACTTGCCAATGCTCCGGTAAATATGCCCATTCTTACCGGCATAACCCAAAAGAGTCAGTGGCTCACCATCACCAAAATCGACATAACCACTCCCTTGTACCTCCATAATATAATTATCAATCAGTGAACGACTATAACCAATAATCAGACTGGGGCTAAGAGCGCCATTGTCTATTTCAGTTCGGCTTGGTAAACGGTATTTACTCTTAGGCGGCATCCGGTACAGAGGATATTTAAATTCCCCCTGTTTAACACGACGAGCTTGTAACACTGGCGTATAGTAGCCGGTAAATTGGACGTTACCGTAATTATCCACACCTTCCATCTGGTAAGCGCGTAAATTAAACAGATTCAACTTACTGGTTTCACCACCCGCTAGCATCCAGTTTTGAACAGCGTCAAAAGTTAAACTATTACGATTATACAGACGAGGAGCAGACTGACTAATCAGCGCAACCTGCTCTGAAAAATCCTTTGCATTAACTGGCTTACCCTGCGCATTAGGTTGATTAACCAGCCGTAAATCCTGAGCAATATGACCATCTCTATATTGTTGGCCCTGTTCTGTTGGGCGAGAATGACATCCAACCAACAGTGAAATCACGGTTCCACACAACAGATACTTACCCCAGTATTTCATTGTTGTTTTCTCTCTTACCAACATAACTCTGTGGCGAACAAAATACTAAACCAATAGAAACGATGAAACTTACCATAAAAAAAATAACTTAACAAAACAACGACACAAACGAATAGAAAAACATCAATACGCAGAGTAACTAATCAAAAACGTAACGAAACAAACAATAATTAATAAAAAAACTTGCAACAGATCTTATCCTGAGTATAGTGCCCGCATCGGACGCGGGATGGAGCAGCCTGGTAGCTCGTCGGGCTCATAACCCGAAGGTCGTCGGTTCAAATCCGGCTCCCGCAACCAATACTATAAAGTAGTTCAATATTTGCGAATGGAACCGATTCCAGCAGGCGCTAGTGATGCAGGAAAATACAAAGTAGGTTCTAATACGGACGCGGGATGGAGCAGCTTGGTAGCTCGTCGGGCTCATAACCCGAAGGTCGTCGGTTCAAATCCGGCTCCCGCAACCAATTTTCGCTACTCAGAATATCTATACGGACGCGGGGTGGAGCAGCTTGGTAGCTCGTCGGGCTCATAACCCGAAGGTCGTCGGTTCAAATCCGGCCCCCGCAACCAATTCTTTATGCATTTCAGCATACAAACTCCAAAAGCAACTTCATAATGACTTTTAGATAATTTTGTCGCCATCGTATCTGCTCTCAGTTTAATGATAAATATCCACATATAGTCATTTCTGGCTTGACAGATTTATCGTTTATAAACGATAACAAAGCCATGAATGAGATACGACACTATATCGACAACAACATATCGACAACAACGGACGTGATGTCTTTGAAGAATGGCGAGAACAAGTACGTGACACCAAGGCTCAAATTGCCATTGACCGACGCATTATGCGCATGGAACTGGGTAACTTTGGCGATCACAACCCCTTGTCCGAAGGTGTCTGGGAACTGCGCATTGACATAGGGCCGGGGTATCGTGTCTATTACGCCAAATCTGGCTTAACTGTAGTTCTTCTGCTCTGTGGCGGCGACAAACGTAAGCAAAACGCAGACATAGCCAAAGCATGTGAATACTGGCGTGAATGGAAGAGTAGAAACAGATAGGAGAACAAGTAATGAAAGATAGATCACACGACGACACAATGGCCGAGGTGTTCCGCAAAGACCCGGCTTACGCGATTGAGCTACTAAACAGCATCCTTGAAGATGGCGAACAAGCCGAGTTACTGATTGCCCTTCGCCAAATGACCAAGGCTTTCGGCGGAGTTCGTAACGTGGCCAAGGAAGCTGAGTTGAATCCGAACCAGCTCTATCGCACCTTGTCAGCCGAGGGCAACCCGGAAGTTAGAAGTCTAAGCGCGATTCTGCGTGTCATGGGCTTGCGCCTGGCAGTTCAACCTATCACTACCCACTAAATAGGGGGGGAGTATAGGCTAAAGGAAAATAGCCTCCTTCCCTGTTTAACAGCAAAAATTACCCATAGCGGCAAGCTCAAATTGCCAAATTACCACCATTCTTGAAATAAGCTTTGATACCCGCAAAAATTGACTCTGCGACTTGCTGCTGGAAACGTGCGGTTCTCAGTTTCCGCTCCTCTTCCAAATTGCTAATAAACGCAGTCTCTACCAGAATCGAAGGGATATCTGGTGCTTTCAGTACCGCAAATCCAGCTTGATCCACCCGATTTTTATGCAATTTATTCACTTTGCCCATACGCTTAAGCACTTCGCTACCAAATTTAAGGCTGTCATTGATTGTCGCAGTTTGTAACAAATCAAACATCGTATGATCCAGATACTTATCACCGCTTTTACTTACTCCGCCAATTTGGTCAGCTTCGTTTTGCGTCTGGGCTAGAAAACGTGCGGTATTACTGGTTGCACCTTTAGTCGAGAGTGCAAAAACCGAAGAACCACGGGCAACTCGGTTAGTAACGGCATCAGCATGAATAGAAACAAAGAGATCAGCTCGCATTTTACGCGCTTTTGCCACCCGGACTTTTAGCGGGATAAACACATCTTCATTACGGGTCATATAAACTTTCATACCCGGTTCACGCTGAATAAGCGTTTTTAATCGACGGGCAATTTGCAAAACAACGTCTTTTTCACGAGTTTTATATTTGCCAATAGCGCCAGGATCTTCCCCGCCATGTCCAGGGTCAAGCATGATAATGATCGGCCTGTCTTTACCTGCTTTACCTGACTTTGGCTTTTCCACTGGTAAATCTTCTGCTAAATGACCTTTATTGTACTCTTCAAGTAGAGCAAGTAATGGATCATCATCCGTATTAACCCTCGCTGCCGGATAAATATCCAATACCAAACGATGTTTAAATTTCGCCACTGGTTTCAACGTAAACATATGTGGGTTGACCGATTGCTTAACTTCGAACACCAAGCGAACAGTTTTAGGATTAAACTGCCCTACCCTCACCAGTTTAAGATAAGGATCACGGGATTGAATCTGCTCCCCCATCCCGCTTAGAGTATGATTCAGTTGTACACCTTCAAGATCAACCACAATTCTATTTGGATTTTTTAACACAAACTGGCGATATTTGAGTGGAATATTGGATTCAAGAGTCACACGGGTATAACTGGATGCTGGCCAAATACGTACCGCTATAACATTTGCTGACGCTGCGTAACCCACCTGGCTAACATTAAGTAACCACATCGCTGCGGCTCCCTGCAACAAACGACGTCGTGACAGATTATGATCTGAATGACTCATCTACTTAATATTCCATTCATAAAATACAAACACTCAGGGTGATATTCACCAAAGAAACGATCGAATTAAAAACTTTAACCAATCGGCATTATGCTGTCATCAATAAACAGCATCTTATATTTTGCAAATTATTAACGTCTACAGGTATATGAAAATGTTTTTATCTGAATTGCCTCTTGCCATTTTCTCTCAAAAGGAATAAAAAAGCATAAATTACGAATAAAAATTCAATCGAGAGTCTGTTATGAAAGAACGCAGCACCGAATTAGTTGAAGGATTTCGTCATTCTGTTCCGTACATCAATGCACATCGTGGTAAAACCTTTGTTATTATGCTTGGTGGAGAGGCTATTGCTCATGAAAATTTTACCAATATTATCAACGACATAGGGTTACTGCATAGTTTGGGTATCCGCCTGGTCGTCGTTTATGGCGCCAGACCTCAAATTGAACAAAATCTTGCAGACCATCATTACAAACCGATTTACCACAAACATACCCGTGTAACCGATAATAAAACATTAGAATTAGTCAAACAATCTGCTGGTTTGCTGCAACTGGATATTACCGCACGTCTTTCTATGAACCTGAATAATACCCCGTTACAAGGAGCCAATATTAGTGTTGTCAGCGGTAACTTCATTATTGCTCAACCTCTTGGCGTTGATGATGGTGTGGATTATTGCCACAGCGGAAAAATTCGCCGTATCGATGAACATGCCATAAATCGCCAATTAGACAATGGCGCAATCGTGCTAATTGGCCCTGTTGCGGTTTCTGTTACCGGAGAGAGTTTTAATCTGGCATTTGAAGATGTTGCTACTCAGTTGGCTATCAAACTACAGGCTGAAAAACTGATTGGTTTCTGTTCTACTCAAGGCGTACAAGACAAAGACGGAAAAATTCTATCGGAAATTTTTCTTAATCAAGCACCGGAACTGATTAAAGAGCAAGAAGTCAAAGGTGACTACTATTCAGGTACAGTCCGTTTTTTACGAAGTGCAGTAAAAGCTTGCCGTCGTGGCGTTCGTCGCAGCCATTTATTAAGTTATCAGGCAGATGGTTCTCTACTTCAAGAATTATTCTCCCGAGATGGTATTGGCACTCAAATAGTGATGGAAAGTGCAGAACAAATACGCCGCGCTAACATCAATGATATTGGTGGTATTCTCGAACTTATTCGCCCACTGGAACAACAAGGTATTCTGGTTCGCCGTTCAAGAGAACAACTTGAGAGAGAAATTGATAAATTCATCATTATCGAACGCGACAACCTGACTATCGCCTGTGCTGCGCTCTACCCTTATCCTGAGGAGAAAATTGGCGAAATGGCTTGTTTAGCGGTTCATCCTAAATACCGCAGCTCTTTAAGAGGTGAAGTATTACTGAATCGCATTGCGGAACACGCCAAACAGTTCGGACTAGAAAAACTGTTTGTTCTGACTACCCGCAGCATTCATTGGTTCCAAGAGCGAGGTTTTGAACCCGCAGAACTCTCAATGCTACCGATTCAGAAACAAGTGTTATATAACTATCAGCGCCGTTCTAAGATTCTTATGCTGAATTTGGAACCACAGTGATAAACCTGCAACGGACTGATAAAATAATCAATTACCCGACGTCCATCTGTTTTTAACAATTACCCCGTAAACCCTAGCCCAATTGAAGTGCGCCCCAAAAGTTGAACATTTTGCCCGTCGAAAGACAGGCGTCCTCATCTGGGGCGCTTACATTTAAACGGCGCGATTCACCTATTTATTATAAAGGCCCGCGATAACCATCGCGGGCCTTGTTACCGATCAGTGCCAGTTGGCTGCCAGCACAGGTTGCAGCCGCTGTTGCTCGACATCGCCGAGCATTGTGGTCGCAGGTGTCGGCGGCGCGAAGGCAGCCATCGCCTGGACAAGATTTTCGACATTACGGTCCGTCAACCGATGATCGTCACCCGCCATGATGCTACCTAGTCGTTCGGAAGAACTGGCATACCAATTATGCAGTGTGACCTCCTGCTTGCTGCCAATGACCGAAATTTGCAGATCCTGCCCTTCATGCTGGAACCACAGACGCTCAGGGCTGATGTCCTTTCCGAACACTAAATTCCCCATCTTACCACTAAATTCCAAATCGTTGTCCCCATGCCCGACTTCTACCGTCGACATAGTACCACTGGTCACAATATGGTTATTACCATCCCCGACTTTCACTTTCGACATAGTACCGCTGGTCACGATATGGTTATCACCATTCCCTACTTCCACTCGCGACATAGTACCACTAGACACTATATGGTTATTACCGTCCCCTACCTTCATTGTCGCCCTCCCTCCTGTATCAGTGATACTATTGTTACCATGTCCGACTGTTAGTTTGTCGATATCTCCGACAATGACGTTATTACCATTACCCAGCGTAATATTTGACATCGATTCTGCCACATTGACTGTATTGTCACCGTTACCCGCAACCATTTTGACGCCCACGGCTTTCACATTGACAGTCTTACTCTCGTCCCCCAAGGTAACCTCGCCAAAAGTTTTTTGGACCGTAATGGAATTAGGGTCAGTGGTCACCGGTGTAGGTTCCACTGCTGGCTCAATTTTCGGAACGTTAAGCGTTGTGCGCGGCTCAACAGGAGGAGTGCTAATCGGCTTCCGGTCAATCAGTGACATCCGGTCAACATTCTGGTCAAAACGCGACCTCAGGTCGACAAGGCCAGTGTTAATTCTGGTCGGATTCAGCTCAACAGGGGTAACTTTAATCATATCCCGGTCAATATCAATAGAAGAAATTTTAGTCAGATTCCAGTCAATAAGGGGAATGCTAACCGGCTTCCTTGGGGGAATACTAATCGGCTTCAGGTCGATAGGGGAAAGTGGTAAAGGCTTATCAACGCCAAGAGGGTCGACAATTGGTGTCAATGAACCCGGTACAGTCACCGTCGGTTTATCAAGAGATTGCGTCACCACTGGCTTGACCGTTGGGACCAAATCCGGCGTAAGCTCCGCAAAAAGGAAGTCGGCCGCATCGACCTGCGAAATATCCAGGGTATCGAGATACAGCAACTTCACGTTTGAATCAGTACCGCTGGCCCCATTAAAGATAACTTCAACGCCATGAATTTGTGACAGGCCGTTGATCGTGCCACGATGACTCTTAGCAATTGTGAGTTGGCTGAAATCAGTGACTCCGGTTTGACTCAAATCAATTTTATCAATGCCGTGACGGAACCCACGTAATGCATTCTTGTAGTCCTTGACGCCCAATTGGGCTGCCACCACAAAAACGTCTGACGCCGCACTGTCATGACTATAGATCGTCCCATTCAAGCTAAATTTCATCTGACCCTGAGCATCGCTAGTGAGCATGACGCCCTTGCCGCCGCCCTTAAGGATCACGGTTCCCAAGCCTTCTTGTGGCTGGAGCGTTGAGGCGTCGCTACTCGTATAAGCCACCGGGGCGATAAAGGTGTCCTGGAACTTGAAGTTCGCCGCACCGATCCCGGCGAGTGTCTGATTTTTCAGGACAATGCTCTGCCCCTTACCCAGATCGACCTTAACATCCGCCCCCTGCTGCGTCAGCAACAGATCGGCAAACGTTTTTCCACGAAATCCGACCAGATCGATGATCTCGCCATGAGCCGCCTCGAAGTTGCTAATGATATCGCTACCCGCCTCACGGCGGTGGACCACAAAGAAGTCCTTGCCCGCACCGCCTGCCAGTGTATTGTTTCCACGCCCGCCATCAAGCAATGCGTCGGTATTACCAGCGACTAACGTATCGTTGCCATCGCCGGTGACAATGTTCTGAATGCCCGACGGATTCTTTATTGTCAACGCTGTGCCGCCAATGTTGGCAACGCCAGTCAGCAAGTTGACCGAGGTATCCCGCGAAACAGCCGCCGCATTGAGAGTATTACGCCCTCCCGCCACGCCATTCGCCGCATCATCCAACACCGCGCGGTTGGCCTGCCCGACCACCGATTGGATATATTCGTCGGTGTAAAAGTAAGTGTCATCCGAGGTGCTCTTGCTGCCGTACAAACGTAGCGACCAGGCATTTAATGTGACCGGCAGGCCGGAATTCGCATCGCTCACCTGTAGGGTCCAGTTGCCAGCCGAGCGTTCACCAAAATCATGGGTCGACATAAAGCTGTATTTGAACGTCCCCGACTGGCTACTACCTAGATCAGTCGCACTCGCGCCCGGCATGCCGTCTGGAACCTTACCCTGACGATTGAGCAATATGCTCTGAGTGCCATCAGGAGAGATCAGTTTGAGCGTCAGATCGCCAAGACGGCCTACCTGAGCGTCAAAATCGATCTCGACATGTTCGACATTCAGACCGGCATTCATGGCGATGGATGACGTCAGCGTTTCACCTGCTGCCAAGGTTTTCCCCAAAGGGCCGCTGGATGCGCTATAGACGAACTCGTTGGCAGCGGTGCTTTGAGTCATCCAAGACTCAGCCAAGCGAACAGCGGCTCGCGCATCGATTTGACCGAAACCGTAATCGTTGCTGGTATGCATGCCGCCGCCATTCCAGCTATGGCTGTTATTATCGCTCCATGCGGTAGAGGGGTCATTGATCTTGCGAGCGGATAGAGCAAGGATCTGCTGCACATCCCGATAGCCTAAGTTCGGGTTGGCCTCAAGCATCAACGCAACAACACCGGAGACTATCGGAGCGGCAAAGCTGGTGCCTTGCATGCTGGTGTAGTCATTGCCGAAAGTTGAACCACGTTCGGTTTTCAGCATATAGCTGGTAGACACGACATTGCTGCCCGGTGCCGAAACCAACAAGCTGGCTCCCGGGTTGGAGAACGGAGAGGAGCCAATCTGCAACGTCGACAAATCGCCCTGTGCGTTGATTGCACCGACTTCCACCGAAAAGCGGTTGTTATTGGTCAGTGACCCTTGGGCATTGCCGCCTTCTGCACGGTGGTTGCCGCCCGCCGCCACGATGACGGTACCCAATCCGCCACGACCATTGGCCGCCGCGTACTGCGCATTCATGCTCAGCGACGCGGCAGTATCTATAGAGCCGTCCTGAAAGCTGCTGAGTACGAAATCGTTGGCAAATCCCCAGCTATTGTTGGCAACGTCAAAACTGACCATATGTCCCAGTCCCGCAAGATCGGCACCGTCATTGGCCAGATAATAGCCGCCCAACGTAGCATCATGGGCAACCCCGACGCCACCTCTATTATTTTTCGCCGCGACCATCACACCCGCCACCATTGTCGCGTGGTTCGACACCACGTTCGGCAAAGTGCCATTGGTTTGTTGAGTCTGCAACCAAGCTTTGTCAACATTCGCCGCAAGGTCGGGGTGATTGACATCAAATATTTCAGGCGCGGTAGCAAACTTACCGCCCGGCTCGAACTGACCAATGCGTACCCCTTTGCCGGTGTAGTCCTTCCAGACCGGCAGAATGTTGGCATCGCTCAGATACCATTGTTGAGCAGCCAATGGATCGAGCGGGACTTCCGGGGTCAATAATGTAGCAACGGCGCGCATCGGCGCTGTTTCCCCACTACTCAGATCGACTACCGATGCTGACGGATTACCAGCTGCGTCAGTTACACCATATTTAAAGCTAATTACACCTGTGTAATCTGCATCCGGCGTAAACAAGACATCGCCCTGGGCTGTGAGTTTGACCGTACCGCCTATCGCATCCCCAACATTGGCAATGCGCAGGGCACCCTGACTGTTAAGGTGTTGATCGTTAGCCAGCAGACTTTCTGCGGCAATCAGATGTGGCTGAGTACGATCAAAAACCTTGCCGTCCTTGTCGTGGGTAAGGACATCCTCGACAGGCATCGCATTGGGTGTTTGTAAATCAACCGCCGAAATATCTGAAAAATTGAGTTTTTGGATATTTTTCAGCGTAACCGTGCCGTCACGCCCGGCGACCTTATCGGCCACCACATACCCACTGTCGGTACGGGTGATTCGATAGTCGCCGTGGTTACCGTGCAGGCTGACGATATTGACCCCTCCGTCGCCATCAATCGTAGCATTGCCGTGACCCACTTCGATCACGTCGTCACCAAAGCCGCCAAAAATCTTATCATCGCCGCCGCCAGCGTGAATGATGCTGCCGTCCTTGGAGGCGTAAATTGTGTCGCCCTGAGGACCGGCATAGATAACCGACTTACCAGTGCCACCAACGATGGTGTTGTGCCCACTGCCGCCGACCAAGACGTCGTTACCCATGCCACCTATCAGAGTCGAATTGCCGGAACCGCCCTTGATAAAGACACCGTTGACACCGCCACTTATGATAGTATCGTTGCCACTCCCGCCTTGGGCAATAGTTAAACCTGCCCGATCCATGTCCAGTGCCACGCCTTGGTTACCGACAATGATCGCCGTATCGTGCCCGCCATTGCCGTGAATATTTTTCGTATCGTCAGAAGCGCTGATAACAAAAACATCATCGCCGGTACCACCGACATAGGTATTGCTCCCTGCGCCCCCGACCAGCCAACTACCAGTTTTTGCCGCAATCAACGTATCATTGCCGCTGCCACCATACAGATTGCTCACCCCCAGTTGCCCCGCATCTAAGGTTTCATCTGTTTCACTCTGGCTGGCGTAAGCCGTGGTTGTGATATCGTTGTGAGTGGAGGTCACTCGTGTGCCTGCTCCCTGAGTACTCAAGGTATTACTAACGGGGTCACCAAGAAAGTCGACGGCCAGCACTTCCTGAGCTTTACCATTGATAGTAAACGACCCACTGGCAACAACTTTATTCCCATCACGGACGTCTGTTTTGTTCGAAGCTCGGACGCTTATCTGAGTAATACCCAATTCCGCCAGTGTCTTGAGTTCGCCCGCATCAACTTTTGCATCGTGTGTGCTGTCGACCCAGACCCGCAGCTTGCTCCAGATCGGGTCAGTCGGATCAATCACTCCATCCTTGTTGGCATCTTCACTGGCTAAAGCACCGAAGCCATTATTGAATTTTTTTTCGCCCGCGGATCCGTTTATTCCGGCCTTACCACCGTAGTATTCGGAAAACATCTGGCCGGCATTTTTTATCTGACCGCTACCATCGTCGATCACCAATATTCCGGTATTGCGATCCGCCCAGCCGCTGCGCTTAAGCGTGCCACTGTTGTCCATGTCGAACAGCACGCCGTCACGGATATCAGTCATATGCACACCATTGCCGCTCAGATCCAATAACAGCGGGTCAACATAGGTGTTGAACGTCGTCATTGCCGATAAGCCGTTCAACGTCACGGCGTTGCGCAGGCCGAAGTCCAGCTTGCTAGTGTCTCCGGGTTGGTAGAAAGGCTTGTAGAACTCCGACAGATAAGTGTTAGGTCGGACATTGGGGTCGAGCTGCATTTCACCGGGACGAATACCACCGGTGGCAAGACCCACCATCTGGGTGGAGGCGAAGTCTGTTTTATTGAGCATATCCCCAACGGCAGATATTTTATGTGTTGCAGAATTTTGTATAAACCCGTTAGCAACATCCTGCTGCGCTTTGTTTTCGCCCTGAATATGCTTCTGCGGTTGTGGGGAGGAATTGATATCAATATTAATTAAGCTTTTTGGTGGGCTGGGAAGTGTACCCTCGGTACCTACCGGTTTAAGCCATTCAGGGGTAGACCATGGAGCAACTCTTTTTTCATAATGATCACCATTACGCATGAGGTCGTCCCGAATGATTTGAGCTCCATTAGATGTAAGCATAGCTTTCAACATAGCACGATTAGTATTGGGAACCACATTTCCTTCAAAAATCTTTCCTAGGAAATTCTTTCGATTGTACCCAATAGATTGTAATGAGTAATACACGAAATCTACGCAACTGTTGGAATTCACCCAATAGGTTTCAGGATTAAATCCACCTGACTTTGGATCATCTGAGAAGTCGCTTAACGCGTTGTACTGTTTCTCAGTCAACGCGATGGTGACTTCATAAGTGGTCTCTTGGTAGGCCGCATTATCATGACGAGTTATATTTCCTGCTCCAACCGGCACACCTTCCTTTGACTCGAAACCGACACTTCTTTCATTTCCGTTACCGTCATTTATCACATACCACATATGACCGCCGGACGACTTGTGTATGTCCCCCGCTTTGCTCTTTCCCTTATCTTCCTGATAAACATACTTAGCCCCCATCGGAGCAACTTTATAGGTTACAGTGTATTTCTTTTCCATACTTATTATTTCCTCCAGTTGTTATTTCTCTTTGTTTTTTCTACATAAATCAAATCTTTGGATCGTAATAGGTGAATTCGACAAAACTCTCAATATCATTAAAAACAGGGACATCCTCCAGGGTGGTAATTACCGCAGAGTAGCGTCCGGGAGGTAATGAAAATGTTTTAATTTCTCTCACAGCCGTATTTATACTTCTCTCTTCGTAATTGAAGACACGCCCTCCTTCGGACCCTGAAGCGTTTATTTTCTTGTCAAAAAAAATCTCGCCATCTTTAACGATATGGAGTGAAACAGGGATTATTACTCCATCTTTATCAGCTCTCCCAAAAAACTTAAACCGCCTTGCCATTTCATCATGACCCTCCCCAGTTTCAAACAGTAAGGCAAACTGATAATTACCTTCCTTGCTGAGTTCAAAATCAATTTTGACTGATTGACCAGACTTCGATACGTCAATCGGTCTGTATATATCAATGAACTTAGAGCAGGCCATTAATAAGGCACAGCTCATAAAAATAATAATGTTGCGCCAGTTTTTGAATCTTTCGTGTACCTGTAATACTTTCATTTCTTCACTCCAAATTTTTATATTTCCTTTGTTTATATTAATACCCGTTTAAATCTTCGGCTTGAAATAAGTGAGCTCTACAAAACTCTCAATGCCATTAAAAGCGGGGACATCCTCCAAGGTGGTAATGACAGCAGAATAACGCCCAGGAGGTAACGAAAGTGTTTTAATTTCTCGCACAGCCGTAGTTATCCTTCTCCCTTCGAAATCAAAGCTACGTCCCCAGCTACGTCCCCCTGCGTTTATTTTCTCGTCAAAAAAAACCTCGCCGTTTCTAACCAAATGAAGCGAAACGGAGGTTATAACTCCGTCCTTATCAATATAACCGAATAATTCAAGCCGCCTTTTCATTTCATCGTCATCCCCTTTATCAAACAGCAGAGCAAACTGATAATCTCCAACCTTGCTGATTTCAAAATCAATTTTGACTGATTGACCAGACTTAGACACATCAATCGGTTTGTATATATCAATGTGCTTAGAGCAGGCCATTAATAAGGCACAGCTCATAAAAATAATAATATTTCGCCAATTTTTAAACCTTTCATATATACGTAATACTTTCATTTTGTCACTCCAAATTTTTATATTTCCTTTGTTTATACTGATACCATTTTAAATCTTTGGATCGTAATGATTGAATTCAACAAAACTCTCAATACCATTAAAAGCAGGGACATCTTCCAAGGTGGTAATTACCGCAGAGTAACGTCCGGGAGGTAACGAAAATGTTTTAATTTCTCTCACAGCCGTATTTATACTTCTCTCTTCGTAATTGACAGCACGCCCTCCTTCAGATCCCGCAGCGTTTATTTTCTTGTCAAAAAAAATCTTGCCATCTTTAACGATATGGAGTGAAACGGGGGTTATTACTCCGTTTTTATAAACTCTCCCAAACAACTCAAACCTCCTTGCCATTTCATCGTAATCATCCGTAGTAGCAAACAGCAGGACAAACTGATAATTGCCTTCCTTGCTGATTTCAAAATCAATTTTGACTGATTGACCAGACTTCGATACGTCAATCGGTCTGTATATATCAATGAACTTAGAGCATGCCATTAATAAGGTACAACTCATAAAAACAATAATGCTTTGCCAGTTTTTAAATCTTTCATGTATACGTAATAATTTCATTTCGTCACTCCAAATTTTTATATTTCCTTTGTTTATACTGATACCATTTTAAATCTTCGGATCGTAATAGGTGAATTCAACAAAACTCTCAATATCATTAAAAACAGGTACATCCTCCAGGGTGGTAATTACCGCAGAGTAGCGTCCGGGAGGTAATGAAAATGTTTTAATTTCTCTCACAGCCGTATTTATACTTCTCTCTTCGTAATTGAAGACACGCCCTCCTTCGGACCCTGAAGCGTTTATTTTCTTATCAAAAAAAATCTTGCCATCTTTAACGATATAGAGTGAAACAGGGATTATTACTCCATCTTTATCAGCTCTCCCAAAAAACTTAAACCGCTTTTCCATTTCATCATAACCCTCCCCAGTTTCAAACAGTAAGGCAAACTGATAATTTCCTTCCTTGCTGATTTCAAAATCAATTTTGACTGATTGACCAGACTTCGATACGTCAATCGGTCTGTATATATCAATGTACTTAGAGCAGGCCATTAATAATGTACAGCTCATGAAAATAATCATATTGCGCCAGTTTTTAAACCTTTCATGTATACGTAATACTTTCATTTCATCACTCCAAATAAAGTAAGGCGGCGAAAAACATTAACGGTCATTTATCTCAAACCCGGAAAACGGTGAGTATGGCGAGCCGAGTTCACAGAGCTGCCCTCACAACCTACCGCTCTCTCAGACTTTCATCCATATGTTGCTGTAATGGGCTCAAGAAGTAATCGATCACTCGACGTTGATCGGTTTTTATTTCTGCCGTGATCGACATGCCCGGAGACAGCGCAACTCGCTGACCATTGACCAGAACGTGATCAGACTTCAAACGAATACGGCTGCTATAGATGAGCCCATGCTTTTCGTCCTCGATGGCGTCGTTCGATACGTTGAGCACTTCGCCGTCAACGGTGCCGTACTTGGTAAAAGTAAAAGTTTCCACTTTGACGGTGACCGGTTGACCAACATGGACAAAACCCACATCCTTGTTTTCCAGCCTTGCCTCCACTTCTACCGATTGGTCTGCGGGGACGATGACCATCAGCGGCTGAGCGGGTGTCACCACACCACCGACAGTATGGATAGCAAGTTGCTGAACTGTGCCGGCCACCGGGGCTTTGAGGCTGGTCAAAGTTTCTTGATAACGGGCCTTCGCCAGCTCCTGAAGCAGGGTCGCTGCCTTTTTGTTGGCTTCCTGTTGCAGGTCGAGCATGGCGCGGCGATTCTGCGCAACAACAGCCTCACGCCGACGTCGCGCCTCGTCCTGAGCGGCGGCGTGCTGCAAGACACTGGCCTGCTGTACGCTTAACTGACGTTGCAGATCCAATCGCGTCTGCTCTTTTTCCAGATATTCATGCCGCGACACATACTGTTTCTTCAATAACCGTTGGTAATCCTCGGCCAATCGTGTCGCAATCGGTAGCGTTTTTCGCAGGCTAGCCACCTGGGCCTGGGCTGACTGGATTTCGGCGCTGCGTTGGAGGATTTCTGCATCCACCAACTCCAGATTGCTGCGGTATTCCTGATATTGTCCTTGAAGCCAGCGTTGGGCACTGAGTACCTGCTCAGGGTTGGCGTTGTCAATCGTTCCTACCAGCGACGCCGGCGACTTTTGTTGATTGATCGCGTCGAGCATGGCGGCACTCCGCGCACTGTCGATACGAGCAGCCAGCAGCTCGCTCTGGATCCGGCTGACATCGGCGCTCGCCGCCGTCGGGTCGAGCTCAACCAACAACTCGCCAACTTTCACCGACTGGCCGTCATTGACGTGGATCGCTCTGACCACCGCCGTTTCACTGGATTGAATCAACTTGGTCTTGCCATTGGGAACGACCTTTCCCGGGGCGATAGCCACTACCTCGATTTTGCCGATGTAGGCCCAGAGCAACGCCAATACAGCAAAACCCAGAATGGTCCAGGTGAAAATTCTCGGTGCTGGGTGAACCGGTGTTTCCTGCAACTCCAAAGCCGTCGGTAAAAACTGTAATTCATGAGCCAGTCGCGGCGACACGTCCATGTTTTTACGTTGGTGCCAAGACTCACGCCACGCGTGACGATAACGCTGCAATAACGAAAGGGTAGCGCTCATTTGAAATTATTTTCCTTGAATCGGAGTATGTTTATCTTGGTCACATCTGCCTCTGATGGTGTTATTAACCATTGATTATGTTATTAACCATTGATTGCGTGATTAGCCGTTTTGATCGTACTTTCCAGAAATGGAAGCCTGTCATCCCTGCTGCATTCGATGCAGTCGTGAATAGTGGCCGTCCTGACGTGCCAGTAACTCGGCGTGGGCGCCCTGTTCAACGATCTGCCCGCGATCCATTACAAGGATACGATGCGCGTCGCGTACAGCGGACAACCGATGAGCGATAATGATGACCGTGCGCCCCTTGCAAATGCTTTGCATGTTCTGCTGAACCACCCGCTCAGACTCGTAGTCCAGCGCACTGGTCGCTTCGTCGAAAATCAAAATGCGAGGATTGCCGATCAAGGCGCGGGCAATGGCTACCCGTTGCCGTTGACCGCCTGAAAGTGACGCGCCGTGTTCTCCCACAATGGTGTCGTAACCTTCGGGCAGTTCAAGGATGAATTCATGAGCTCCAGCCATGCGGGCGGCGTGCATGACCACTTCGAGCGGCGCACCCGGATCGCTCAAGGCAATGTTTTCGCGAATGCTGCGGTTGAATAGCATATTGTCCTGCAACACCACGCCGATCTGCCGGCGCAGCGAGGACACATCAGCCAATGCCAAGTCCATGCCATCGACCATGACCCGTCCGCGCTCCGGAACATAGAGCCGCTGCAACAAGCGGGTCAGAGTGCTTTTGCCGGAACCGGAGCGGCCCACCACACCAATGATTTCTCCCGCGCCAATGACCAGATTGACGCCGCGCAGCACCTCAGAACCATCAGCCCGATAACGAAAATGCACCTGTTCGAACTCTACCTGCCCCTTGAGCGGCGGTACTGTGCTACGTGTAGCCTGAGACAATTCCGTACGGGAATTGAGGATATCTCCCAGGCGCTGCACTGAGACCCCGGTCTGCTGGAAGCTGGTCCACAGTTGCGCCAAACGCATGATAGGGCCGCTGACACGGCCAGCCAGCATATTGAATGCTATCAGTTCCCCCACCGATAGCTGCCCGTCTATCACGAGGCGGGCACCGAGCCAGAGTGTGGCAACCGTCACTAACTTGCCGATAAGCGAGACGCTTTCATTGGCGAGGGTGGATAAGGTCTGTGTTTTGAAACCTGCGGCAACATAAGCCGCCAGTTGGTTGTCCCACTTGCGGATAGCCTGCGGTTCAACCGCCATTGACTTTAGGGTATCGATTCCATTTACCGTTTCGACAAGGAATGCTTGGTTCTCGGCATTGCGTGTGAAGCTATCCTGTAATCGCTTACGCAAGAGAGGCGTAACCAACACCGAGACGAGTGCATAGAGCGGCAATGATAACACCACAACGAGGGTCAACCAGCCGCTGTAATAGAACATCACGAGGATGAACACCAGAGAAAAAAGCACGTCGAGCATCAGGGTAATGGCGTTGCCGGTAAGAAAACTGCGGATGTTTTCCAGTTCGCGTACACGAGCCACAGAATCACCGACTCTCCTGGCCTGGAAGTAAGCCAGCGGCAGATTAATCAAGTGCCGAAACAGACTCGATCCCAACTGCACATCAATACGGCTGGTCGTATGGGCAAACACATAGCTACGCAGACCGCTCAGAGCCGACTCGAACAGCATGATGCCCAGCAATCCCGCCGCGACCACATCCAGTGTGGTTAGGCCGTGGTGCACCAGTACTTTGTCCATGACCACCTGAAAGAACAGCGGAGTCACCAAGGCAAACAACTGCAAGGCAAAAGACCCCAGCAAAACTTCACCCAACAACTTGCGGTATTTGACGATAGCCGGGATAAACCAAGTGAAGTCAAAACGAGAAGTCTCTCCAGACAGACTGTTACTGGAACGCACGAGCACCAATTGCCCTGTCCAACGCTGCTCAAGTTGCTCGAAGCTGATAACTTCTGGGCGAGCCGAACGTGGGTCCTGAATCAGAGCCTGCTCTTTATCCAGCTTAGCCAAAATAAAAAACTTCCCATCTCGGTCAATAGCAATAGCGGGCAAGGGAGTATGTTCAAGTCTGGCAAGTGTTGTGTGTACAGCCTTGGCTTTTAGCCCTGAATGACGAGCAGCCAGCAGCAGCTCTTTCAGGGTAAGACCTTGGCTGGAAGTGGAAAATTCGTGTGAAAGTTGTTCAGTCGATATAGCGATGTTGTGAAACCTAGCCAACATAGCCAGGCAAATCAGGCCGGTGTCCAGCTCCGGGGAAGAATGGGGTGACTCAGTACTCATTTCATTATCCTGCATCAGACAACTTAATCCTTAAATCAAAAATCTGGATATTCATCTCACCCCTAGCAAGCTATCCAGACATATCCGCAATTCCGCAATCCGTTTAGTAAACAAATCACAATTCATATAATTAGGCGTTTATATCATCAAATAATAATAAATTTCATTTAATATATTCACAAAGTGTGACATTAACCACACAATAATATTAAAATTTATTAAATTTATAATTTTATTGTTTACATTTATAACAAAATATAAACATCAACAATTTGATTCAGTCATTGCAACTATTTTTGAATCTTTTGAATCGGTGAAATTAAGATATCGATCAGTATGTAGCCACCACGATGAAACTACTCGGCATTGCTGACTGAACGATTACGGCTCACAATCAATCAACATGAAGGACTAAGAAAAGATATTTCAATTGTAAAATAACCAAAATTTGGCATATGGGCAGTTTTAATATAAATTTATCTTGCATATATCAATATAATATATAACTCACTGTACGAGAATTTTTCAATCACCCAATCGAGAACTTTTTACAAAACTGAAAAGGGATATTTACCGAAGTCAGCACGGCAAATCAGAAATCTCATTAAAGGGATTAATGATCTGATTGTCGGGCTTAAAAGCCCATCCAACAACCGAACAAATAACGATCAAAAAAATGTCAGAGAAGATATGGCAACATCATTAATATATAAATTTTTTTGCACAAGTTAGTCTATCAGAATAAGCGCTAATCCACCTGTAAGCTAAGCCGCTCTGCTAACCCGCTTCGCCTTTGAGTTGGCGTCTGGATTGCCTGACGCAATACCGCTTCATGTGCATAAAGAGTCAGTTTTTCTCTGGCACGGGTTATCGCTGTATAAACCAGTTCACGGCTGACAACCGGCACAAATTGCGTTGGCAATACCAAAGCGGTATGTTCAAATTCTGAGCCCTGCGATTTATGTACGGTCATCACATACGCAGTTTCATGTTGTGGTAAACGACTTGGCTGGATTCCCTTAATCTGCCCGTCAGGCAGTTGAAAATAAGCACGCAGTTCATGATTTTCGTCTCTGAGCATAATACCAATATCACCATTAAATAGGCCCAATGTGCTGTCGTTACGCGATATCATGATGGGCCGCCCTGCATAACCACGGCTGAAAGTCCCGACTGGACGACGAATAAGCCCCTGACGATGTAATAGCTGTTCTATACGCTCATTAAGCCCACTGACACCAAACGGCCCTTCTCTAAGTGCACACAACAAACGATAGCGGTTAAATTCATCTAAAATCTCTTTGACTGGTGCCTGTTTTGCCACCAGATGCAAGTAAAGGTAATAACCCGATACCGTTTCTGCCAACAACCGCTGATAATCTTCATCGTCAGACAATGGGTAAAAACAGATATCCTTCAACGGTTGCTGCAAAATAGCGAGAGCTTGTCGACTCTTTCCCTGATTAACGGCCGTCGCCAATTGACCAATCCCCGAATCCACATTAAAACGATAACTTTTACGTAAAAGACACAAACGATCACGAACCTCTGGGATATTTTGCTGATCACCCGCAACTAACCGGCATCCCGTCAATCTGCTTAGCCGTTGCGCCCTCGTTACGCTATATCCGAGTTCGGCAAAACGGCAAATATCACCCAACACCGCGCCTGCTTCCACTGATGCCAATTGATCTCGGTCACCAAGCAGAACAATTTTCGCTTTCGGTGGCAATGCATCAATCAACCTAGCCATCATGGGTAAATCCACCATTGAAGCTTCATCCACCACCAGCACATCCAGGTTCAGTGGATTATCTCGATCATAGCGCAAGCGCTGGCTATCAGGCTGCGCTCCTAGCAAGCGATGAATCGTCTGCGCCTGATCCGGCATACATGCAAATTGTTCCTCCGTCAGAGGCAATTTTCTGACCGCACTATTAAGAGATTCGGTCAATCTGGCGGCCGCCTTTCCGGTCGGAGCCGCCAGTTGGATAACCCGCTTTTTATCAGGTTCAAGTTTAATTAAGGTAGCCAACAGCTTAGCAACGGTGGTAGTTTTCCCGGTTCCTGGTCCGCCAGAGATAACCGAAATTCTGCTAGTCACCGCGACAGCCGCAGCCATTTTTTGCCAGTCCACCATTTCCTCAGATAGCATGAATAATTCATCTAAAACAACTCTCAGTTGCTGTTCCTGAATATTATCGATTGGTTGATTGCCGGAAAAAAAAGCCGCCACCTGACATTCACTTTGCCACATTCTCTGCAAATAAAGCCGATCATGGGAAAGCACAACAGGCGTGGGTTGAAATCCATCACTAACCGCAGCACAATTTTCCAGTGCTATCCGCAAACGCTGCTCATCAGGTTTTCCCGCAACCTGCCATAACTGTTCGGCAAATTCACGATGTCGCCCATCAAAAAAATATTCAGGCGTTATCCGATTAACCGGCAGGCAAACATGGCCGGTACCGGTTTCAGCGCTTAACAGCGCCATCACCAACAACAAAACAGGATCTTTATCCTCAATCAATACATGAGCAAACTGTAAGTCCAATGAACGCAAAAGCCTGAGGTTTACTGCTTGTTGTAATAACGAAATCATCAATTTTTCTCTTTCTCAAGCTGTTCACTACCACTGAAAAGCAGATCCAAAGCATCAACAAATTCAGCCGATGGCCGACAATTGAAAATACCATTCCCCGGCTGTTGTTTATCTATTCCCCTCAGAAACAGATAAATCACGCCGCCGAAATGTTGTTGGTAATCATAATTAGCCAGCCTGTGACGCAAGTAACGATGCAATGCCAGTGTATAAAGTTGATATTGCAGATCATAACGATGCTCAATCATAGCTATTTCCATTGCCTGGCGAGTATAAAACCGACTCTCCTCTCCCAACCAGTTTGATTTGTAATCCAGCAGGTAGAATTTACCTTGCCAACAGAAGACCAAATCAATAAACCCTTTCAACACTCCTTTCACCTGCTGAAATTCCAGTTGGGGGCAGCGAGCAGAAATTGGATCATAACGACGTATCAGTGTATCCAACATCTGAGATCGCAAAAGTTGTTCAACCGGCAGATAAAATTGCATTTCATCCTGTTGATGATGTAGCGGAATTTTTGCCAATTGCACTCCTTCATCATTCAATGGAATAGTAAAAATATCGACCATCCATTGCTGTAATGTCCCACTCCAGCGTTCATCAAATCCGGCTGATTGCAGTTGTTCTGCCAACCATTTCTCATCAGGTAATTGGCTGAAACTAAGTTCTTCTAAAATAGCGTGTAAAAAAGTCCCCGCGGAAGCTCCCCGAGGGAATGTATGGGGTGTCATTTCAGGTTGTTCTGCTAACTGCTTTTCACCACTAGCATCAACATCAAGCTTTGGCGCAATAGACTGGACAATTACGTCAATAGATTCTTCTCCAGCAAAATAAGCGGAAGCACTGCCACGATGAACCATAGAGTTCCGTAAACTAGAATAACTGGTAATACGCCAATCATCCTGGACTCTGCGTTTAAATTGCCTGGCCGACAGGACTAAATCATTTTTACTTGGCGACTGCCAAGGATGATCGTCAGTATCATTGATTAACGATACAACGATGCCATCCCCGCTTAATTCTTTAAGTGATGTCGCCAGAAAATCAGCATCCCCTTTAACTCCCTTTTGCAACAGGTAACCCAGAGCACACTGATGCAGATCAGTATCCCCGGCCTTTTTCTTATTGCCTTTTATCAGCGGAGCCACGCCGACACTGCAATGGTAAACAGAACGCGTCAATGCGACATAGAGTAAACGCAAATCCTCTGCCAATCGCTCTTGTTCTGCCAGCTCAATCGCCTCGTCGTCAGGAAAGATATTGAGGCAAGCATTAAAGCTTGTCCGATCATGATATATCGCCTGCTTCTGCTCCCGGAAATTACAGACAAATGGCAGCCATACCAGCGGATATTCCAGACCTTTAGATTTATGGATAGTGCAAATTTTCACCAAATGACGATCGCTTTCCAGCCGCATCTGCTGGCTTTCAGATTGTGGATCAGGATGAGAAATTTGCTGAGCCAGCCAGCGGGTGACTGCATGTTCACTATCAAGTTGTAAAGATATTTCCTGCAACAACTCACCAATATGCATCACATCCGTCAAACGCCGTTCACCGTCATAACTGGCAAGCAAATTCTCAGCAATATGATGGTTGGCGATTACCGCTCGTAACATAGGTAACACACCACGGCGTTGCCACAGACGGAAGTAACCATCAAATTCATCAACTAACTGATCCCATGTCTTTTCATCATGATTCAACATGTCTATCTGCCTGGCAGTTAGACCAAATAAACCACTCGCCAACGCACTTCTCAAAACCCGTTCTTTTTCCGGTGATAACACCGCTTGTAATAACCAGAGAATATCCTTGGCTTCCGCGGTAGCAAATACACTTTCTCGGTTAGAAAGAAATACAGAAGGAATAGACAACAGGTTAAGTGCATTACGGATCAGTGTAGCTTCCTTTCTGCTACGCACCAAAACCGTAATATCAGCAGCCGTCACAGGTCGAGAACCTTCACTTTTATGTAATAAAGCCCGCCCTTCATTACCTGCCTGCAACCAATCACGAATTTGCGCAGCACAGAGCCGTGACATCGTTTGCTCATAATCTCCAGTAGAAACACCTTCTCCTGGTTGTAACCAGAAATTTAATGCAGCCTGTCCTTCGCCGTCATAACGAAAAGAGAGTCCTCGATTTTTCTCTGCCGCGGAAACCTCAATAAAAGGGATCTGCTCAAACAAAAATGGGTTTTCCGAACGCATAAATAGCTTATTTACTGCCTGTACCATTGAATAGGCTGAGCGCCAGTTTGTTTCCAGAGTATAGTGAGCACTTACCTGAGAACGGGCACGAATATAAGTGAAAATATCTGCGCCGCGAAATGCATAAATAGCTTGTTTAGGATCGCCGATAAACAGCAACCCATTTTCAGACTGACTGCCATAGATGGTATGAAAAATCCGATATTGCTGTGGGTCGGTATCCTGAAATTCGTCGATCAACGCAACCGGATAGCGTCGGCGAATTGTCTCAGCAAGCAAATCACTGCCAGGGCCTCTCAGAGCATCATCTAGGCGGGTTAATAAATCATCAAATCCCATCTGACCACGCGTTAATTTTTCCTGACAGATTGATTGGCGAATCTCAATAATAGCCTTGGAGATAATCAAATCACGTAAAGTAAGTGGTTGCTTATATAAATCATCTATCGCAACAAAAAGTGAATGTTCAGGCACCTCACCTTTTTTTGTCTTTTCTGCCAATACCGACTGTCGGAATTTTTCCAATGCTTTTGGCAACAGATAATCCTCTGTAGGCGCTTGAGCCCAATCCGAGACACTATTCAACCAATTTGGTAAGTGCTTACTACTGTAACTTCTTTTATCAACACCAGAGCCCGCAATTAAATCGTGCAATTCTCCAGCAACTTCATTCCATTGGTATTTAACATCGCTGATCAACTGGATAATTTTTTCATGGCGACTTAACAACGTTTCATCACTGTCCGGCGCATTAACAATATATGGAATATCCCCTTGTAAATAAGGATGTAATTCAGCCATCAGAGCTTCCGGCCCACTCCACTCCTGACTGATTACCTGTGCCATTGATAACGGCAATGGATAACAATGGCGCCGCCAGAAATCGGCACACCCCTGTCGTTCTAATGGATGTTGATCCTGAATTAATGTCTGTTCAAACAAGATCCCAGCTTCAAAAGCATTATGCGCCAACATCCTCTGACAAAAACCATGAATGGTATAAATCGCGGCTTCATCCATTTGCCGCTCTGCGGCCAGTAACCAGATAGCCGCCCTCCCTTTATCTGGGATTTCATCCAATAGCTGTTGATAGGCTGGTTCTGCATCTTCTACTTCGTTTCGAATACAAGCGAGGCGAAGTTTATGAATATTTTCACGGATACGCCCACGTAACTCATTTGTTGCTGCCTCAGTAAAAGTAACCACCAGAATCTCTTCCACGCTCAAAGGTCGTGAAAAAGCGGCATCTTTCCCCAGTCCAAGTAGAAGACGCAGATATAAAATGCCAATGGTGTAGGTTTTACCCGTCCCGGCCGATGCTTCGATCAGCCGCTGACCATTCAGCGGCAGAGTTAATACATTAAGCCTGTGAACAGATATCTCTGTGATCACTGCTCTCTTACCTCAACAGGTAACCGTTTCTGAAATTCAGTCACATTCTGATAGGTTTTCCAACCTTTCAATTTCGCATATCCATCCAAGTTTCCTGATTTACCAATCACTTGTGAAATTAATGACAGCCCCCGATGTTTGATTACCGCATTCCGATAGAAATTAATCAGTTGCTGCTGTGTAGTTTTCTTTAGAATCTCAAGCATTTTATCTCTGCTATCAAAATTAAAGTTATTGCGACTGAAATCACCAGAGAAGCGAGCAACTTCGGCATAGAAAGTTTGTGGCGGTTGCTGCTTTTCATTAATCAGCGCATTCTTGTACTGTTCAAAATCAGCTTGAGACATTGCTTTCAATTTATTACCAGCGTTCTGATAGAAATCTTGATAACGCTGATTCAAATATTTTGGTTGCTTACTATTACTTTGTAACAGGAACCCCAACCCCCACTGTTCCCCCACACTGGTATTGAAAGCAAACACCGCATACCCCAGTTGCTCTGTTGTTCTTAATTGATCATAGAACCACGGTTGGAGCATATTGCTCAACAAACTAGAATAAACATAACCTTCTATACGGTTATAACCTGTCGGAATATAAACCTCTGCTAAAGCACCATCTGTGCTGCTGCCAACACGCTGGAAATTAACCGGGTAATTTTTATCAATCACCACCTTATTCCCAATCCACCAGCCTGTTCCTTGATTAGCCAGTTGGTTATGGGCAGATTCAGCAATCACTTTGCTCTGCTGTTCGGTCAAGTTCCCAATGATCATCATCTGCAAGGCAGCGTTTTTTATCATTTCATGACGATACGTAACAATATCCTGAACCGTGATAGTCTCCAGCGCTTCCAGGCGAGTGGATTGTTCAGTGTAAGGCACCACAGAAAGGCGCTTCAATGGCTGCATAGCCATGTCATAAGCTTTAGCGTTATTAGAAACCGCTATCTGCTCACGATACCAGGACTTAGCCTGTGCCAGTTGCTCCTCAGTTGGCGTGAATGTCATGTAATTACTGATTAAAGAGGTTAAAAGCGCTGGCAGATTCTGAGTGTAACCACTTACTCCCAATTGCAGCCTCTGGGATGAACCCGTAGAAATATTCATTCCTGCAACAGAAGCCTGATAACTAAGCTGGTCAAGGGAAAGCCCTGCCAAATAATCAAGTAAAGAGGAAGTGACCTGCTCACGAGCGCTATTCAAACCTTCTGCGTTGTGCAAATCAAGCGTAATGCTGGCTTTAGGCTCATCAGCAAAATATTGGCTCGGCATGTAGAACAGGCGGACATTCTGCTGTTCAAGGATCATTTCTGGATGTTTTTGACTTTTACCGGCTTTTATCAGCTTCAAATCATCAGGAATATAAGGATTTGGTGCGGGCAGAGAAAAGCTCATCTGCTCCTCTAATTGCAGCCATTTAACTCGTTGCTGCAATGTAATTCGATCAACCTGATAAGGCGCCTGAACAAAATAAGCCTGTTTATTGTGCGGCTCTTTTGGGCTGATATACCAGATACGCGCATTTTCAGGAGTCAACTCATCAAGTCGGCTGGCAATAGCTTGCGGGTTATAGTCATCAGCCAGATAACCGGCATTAAGTACATTGGAAACAGGAACCCGCAACATAGCATCCGATAACCATTCGATATAATGCATATTACGAACAATAGAGCCATACTGGAACGATAGATTCAAAACCTTCGCGATTTCATCAAAATAACTTTTCTGAATACCTTTCTGTTTCAATAAATTAATATAAGCAAAAATAGCCGCAACAATCTGATCCCGTTGTGCAAGCCCTTTGTCTGTCAACGTCACATAAATAAAAAAGATACCTTTGTTGCGATCAACCATAGGCTCCGCACCGGCACTGATACTTTCTGCTAGTCCTTGAGTTTGTAGCCAATCTGATAATGTATTCAGGCTACGATTGCCTATTATATAACCGAGATATTCATCGGTTTTACTGCGGAAATCAGCACTGTTATTGTCAATACTGAATTCCAATTGCAATGCCTTTTGCGGTTGGGCAGGAACATAATGGATGATAATCCCTTTCTCTTTTTCCGTTACTGCCGGCACAGTAATCACCGGCACACTCGCTTTTCTATCCGGTATCCGACCAAAAGTATCAACGGCAATTTGAGTCAGTTTATCGATAGGCTGATTACCGTAAATGACACCTTTCATCAGGTTGGCTGAATAATAGCGTTGATAAAAATCCACCAGTTCTGTCTGTAATTTACTCCCCGGTTTATCTTTTAATGTTTCTAGATTACCACCAGAAAAACGAGCATTGGGATGCTTAGGATTCAAGGTTTCTGCCCGTATTTGAGCAACCCGCATCCCATCACGCGAACGCGCCATTGTCAGCTCTGCATTAACAGCGTTTCGCTCCCGATCTGCATTCACTGGGTCAAGTAACGGCTCAGCCAGTGCATCAGCCAGACGATCTGTGGCTTGAGCTAACGCTTCATTTTCTACTTCAAGATAAAAAGCCGTGCGGTAAGAAGCCGTGCTGGCATTATAGCTACCACCATGTTTTTGCAAAAATTCAGATAAATCACCTGATTGTGGATAATGTTCAGATCCCATTAGAACCATATGTTCCAGATAATGTGCAAGCCCGAGCTGGCTGTCAGGGTTTTCCATACTACCAACCGGAATTGCTACCGCTGCCAGAGATTTGGTTGCTTTCTCATCAGATACCAGCAAGACCGTCATATTGTTTGCCAGTTTGATTCCCTGATACTGACGATGATCACTCTCGCTTTTATAAATTGTCTCTTGCAGTAGCTGCCACTGTAGTTGTGGTGATTGCGCATAACTCGTCGTTCCCCAAAAAAGCAGGAACATCACAGTAATCATGCGAACAAAATGTTTATGCATTATCTGATATTCTCCCTATGTATTCTGATATCGCGCTATCGGTAATAAATAACTGAGCGCTTCCTGTTTAAGTTTTGCCAAAAATGATTTATCCACTTGCCTGAAAGCTCGTTGAATATAAGGATCATCCCCTTCGCCTCTGCGTCCTTGATCTCCAAGCCATGCTTTCAATAACTGGCTTTCAGCTTTTGATTGAATTTCATCACTATCATCAATCTCACCAGTCTCTTTATTCATACATGCTGAAAGCCACGCCCAACCACTTTTACAAAACAGCGGCAAAGGCGCAGATATTCCTCGCTGATAGCCTTCAATCAATTGATTCAGATAATCTTTAGCTTGATCTGAAGGTACAGGAGCAAAACGCCATTCGTTGCCATCACGCCCATAGCTGCGACTTTCACCTTCACCACCTGTCAGACAATAAGCCAGATGCTCAATCCACAATTGCATACCATCATTGGCTGTCAAACTGGCAGGCCGCCAACGTAGCAAACCATCCGGTTGCACCTTATTAATACGCCCCATCAGAATCACCTGGCCTAAATCATGATGTAAATCGACAGATAAAGTTTCCATTTGTTGTTCACGAATTTTATCCGCCAAAGGCTGCATCTCTTTTTGCTGTCTTAACCAATAAACCTCACCAAAAGCACCAAAAGGTAATCCTCCAGCAGCACGCAGCCGATTGAAAAGGGGTTCAGGCGATTGCTGTTCAATTAACGCATTCAACAATAACTGATTAAACTGATAACGTTGAAGATTATCTAAAACGAAAGGTTCTTCCTCTGGTAATTCCGTTTCTTCAATAACGAAATTTACTTTCAAGCAACGTTGGAAAAAAAACCGAACGGGATGGCGGTAAAAACTGCTCAAATTATCAAGTGTAATTTCTTGAATTTGCGCCATTTCAATAGATTGGCAAAATTCAGCGTATGCTGCACCTTGCTCAGTTGCCGCCGGGAACCACTCTCCGGCATAGCTTTGCTGATAACTGCCCGGTATAAAATTTTCCGGTGCAAATGGAACGCGGGCATGAAGATACAACAGATGTTTTCTAACATGGGTAGCACTTTCATCAACATTCAGTTTTTCATTTCCCGGTAAACAAAAACTTTGGCAAACATAATCCAGTAATTCATTCACCAACACAGAAGGATTACATTCCGTATCATCACGAATAGACTTACCAATATAGCTGATATAGAGAAACCGTTCGGCAGATATCAAGGCTTCGAGGAATAGATAACGGTCATCATCCCGCCGTTTTCTGTCTCCCCTCTGACCTTTTTCCGCCATCAGATCAAATCCAAGCGGTGGAATTGAACGGGGGTAGATACCATCATTCATTCCCAATAAACAGACAACCTTAAAGGGAATAGAACGCATCGGCATTAGAGTGCAAAAATTGACAGATCCGGCGAGAAAACGCTGACTGATTTTTTCATTATCAAACTGAAGTGCCAATTCATCTCGCAATAAAACCAATGGCACACTTTCCTGATAACGGGCATTCAAGCCATTGACTATGACTTTCTGCCATTGCTGTTCTATCATTGCCAGTACTAATTCAGTCTCATTATCTGATACAAAAAATGTTTCCAGCAACTGCTGGCAGACAGGTAACCAACCCGTTAATGTCCGGCTCTCAGCAAGAATTTTGCGCCAGTAGCTTAATTGCATTAAAAATTCAGCCAATTGGCCGGCAAGCTCCGCGGCTAAACCACTGGATTCATCATAAGGCAATACCTCTTTCCAAGGGCCCGATCGGCTATCCATTGCATAACCCAATAACATTCGAGTCAGTCCAAAACGCCATGTATGCTGGCCTGTCACCGGTAAAGATAGCTCTTCGACATTATCGTCATCCAACCCCCAACGAACGCCTGATTCTTCAACCCAACGTCTTAATAAACGCAAACCATTTTCATGTATGTCAAATTTATTCGCCAGCGCGGGTACTTCCAACAATGCTAAAACCTGTTCTGTCGTAAAACGGCTTTGAGGTAAATCAAGCAGTGTAATAAATGCCTGTAAAATCGAATGTGCCTGGAGGGCCTTACGATCAGAAATAGCAAATGGAATATAGCGTTCAACAGAGACATTACCAAATACTGCCTGAACATAGGGAGTATAACTGTCAATATCCGCGACCATCACAATAATATCCCTTGGCGTCAGCGATGGATTATCTTCCAATAATCTCAATAGCTGATCCTGTAAAACTTCCACTTCACGTTGAGGGCTATGGCAAACATGGAAAGATAAAGAACGATCCAACGGATCAAGTACTCTTTTTTTCAAACTGTTTTCAAATGTTTCTTTTGTTGAACCAATTTGGGCATGATCTTCCAGATAGAGAATATCCCTTTGCAATTGATGTAATAGATTATCCTGTTCTAATTCAACAAAAGCGTGAATATCCGAACTCTGCTCAAGCTGCGACAATAAATAGAGATTATCACGGCCCAACCGTCCCCACGATGCCAACAAGGGATTACTTACATCTTGTTCACCGTCACCGTTAAACAATGATTGAGCATTACCAGGATCTTTAAAATATTCCAACTCCTGTTCGCTCTTATAATGACGTGGTTTACGGCTACTCAGTTTTGCCAAAAAAGCATAATTCTGAATATCTCCCCAATAATATTTACATGGATTGGTAAACATCAGGTGAATATCAATGTGCCGTGCCAATGCCTGTAAAGCTTGTAAATAGACTGGTGGTAAGGCAGAAATACCACAGATAAATACCCGTTTCGGTAAACAAACTGAAAAGTCAGTACTATTTTCCAGTTCAGTACTATTTTCCAGTATCGAAATAAAACGCTGATACAAATTAGCACGATGCCATTGGGGTTGTTGTAACTGATGAGTATATTTCGTCAGTTCCAGCCATAATCTTTTCTGCCACAACTGATTATCACTCAAGCCATCAATCAGCTGACCTTGCTGCCAACTTTCCAACCATTGCGGACGATAAACGAGATATTGGTCAAACAGATCAGCAACCCGTCCAGCTAATTGATGAATTTTCCGTTTATCAAAATCTTGATCAAGATAGTGCCTGAGTGCGACAAACTCCGCTTCCGGCAGCAATTGAGGCAATAACGCCATCAATTTCCATGTCATGGCATCTTTACTAAAAGCACTCTCTTTAGGAATATCAGGCAATACTTTGGTAAACATATCCCAAATAAACGTAGCGGGAAGCGGAAATGAAATATTAGCTGATATGCCTATTCTTTCGGCCAGTTGGATTTGCAGCCACTGTGACATACCTGGGCTTTGTACCAAAATGACTTCCTGCGCAAATGGATCAGTCAGTGGGTTACCCCCGATCAATATTGCTATCAATTCCTTAAGAAGATCTAATTGATTAGAATGATAAACCTTAAACATCAGAACTCCCATTTGAACAAATCAATCGGCTTGCTTTACTTTGCTGATTATAAGGCGTTGTCACTATAACTGTAATCTGATAGCAGCTAGACAACGGATAGGCCGTCTGAAATTCAGCATGCCATCCCGGTGGCAATGTTATTTCTGGTAAAGCATTTTGACCTGCAATTAATTCATATTGTTCCAGATATCCATAAGATAATTTATCCGCCTTTGATTGCTGCCAATGTTGCTGAAACCCAAATAATAACGCCTGATGATAACGCATTAATCCCAATAAAGAGACCGAAAAGACCATAACAGCAATCATTACTTCGGGCAAACTCATGCCTGCTTGATGCTCATAAAAAGGCTCTGACTTCATGAACAAAATCCCACATCTACCTCAGGACAAAAATCCAGCCAACCACTCTCTACCGGAATAAGGGAATCACTTCCACCAGATGAGTGTAATTTCATCCATTGATATAATCCAACAGATTGCCCGGATGCCACATCAGCCATACCTTTCAGTAGAAAAAAATGACTCGATTGCCTTTTTAAACAACTGGTCAAATGAAATTCTTGTTGTTGCTGGCAATACCACTCTTCTGTTTTATTACTATCAAGTGACCATGACTGAGCAATTCCCCATGCCAATGAAGATTCTGCTTGCTGAAAAGCTTTTAGATATCTGCGTTCATCGACCATCATGATTAAAGCGTTATCCAGATGATGATGCAAAGCCTTTAACATCATCAGGCTAATGGCCAGTAATATCAGCACTGAAATGAGCAATACATTACCTTGCTGATATTGAAAACAGACATGTGGAGAATGCTCAGCCACGGTACTTATCCCCTGATATTGCGCAAACGTATTACTGACTGATATTGGTAGTTTATCGATGGATGTTTAAACCAATGTGCAATAAGCACCAATTTAATAAAAACTAAGCCATCTTTTGCCGGTAATTTTTCAGCTTTAAAGGAATCTACCACTATTTCATTTGGATCAAACAGCCTTTCCCAACCATTTTCCTGACAGTTACCCGCCCCCCTTTTCCACTCTACTGACTTATTGCTAAGACGATAGCCAAAGAATTCTGATTCACCGTGCTCTGGCGGCTCCCATTGGTTATTTATATTAAGATCGTATGCAATAATCAGGCATGAATCCTCACTCTCATCACTTTTATTATCGATGAATATTGGCTTTCCATCACAATAATGCTGACAATATCCAGCACGGCGAATATCCTTTTCTATAATATGTAATGTTTGTTTAATAAAATAACCTAAACGATATCTCTGATATAACTCCATGACTTGTTTAGTTAAAATAGGATAACTTTTAGCAATCGCTAGTAAGATAATACTACCAATAGCCATTGCTACAATAACCTCTAATAATGTCATTCCAGATTGGTTTTTATTTTTCATTATTCCAATAAAGTATCAATTATTTTAGTAGAAAAAGTATAATTAATCACAAGCTGGAATTTGATTAAACTTATTATTACTACATGATCTCATCCTACCTCGTGAAGAAAAAATAATGGATATTTCACCTGCGGAATTCGCCAAAGTAAAACTCGCAGGTATCATGGTGTTTCTTATTCCATGAAACTCTATCTGATCCTTAGTTGCTGAACTAATAATAACATCCTGATAGGGGGAACTTATTCCCTCAACATTTTCTAAATCACAATTAGCCAATACCGAATTAGAGAGCGCTATGCACCAGTTTTTTCCAGTTTTCAACCACAATATCACCCTTTTGTTCAAATAATTTGCCAAAGATTGTTGTCTGGATATAAATGTCAATATCTTCTGCGCTGATTCCTGTAACCTGGCTCTTTCCTGGTGATCGCCCCATTCCTGCACACCCCATAAGGAAAATATTGAAACCAAAACAATAACGATCATCAATTCCAATAAAGAAAAACCTGATTGATTATCAATATTATAATGACCGATTATATTCATATTATTTACCATTGATAATTACTTATTTCCTTTCGTAAAACATTTTATTCATTTTAAACACAGAGTAAATACATAATTGAATTTTATGCGAGAGTGCATCAATAAAAAAATAATAGTTTATCATTATTACATTTAAATTGCGTAGAACTTCGCAAAAACCAATAAGAATAGCGATTTTTATTTATTATTATTGTCATGCATTGTAAGATTATATGGCTATGAGGAAGAATCTTCATGAACATAATAAAGAAAAGATTGAGTGCTTGACATGAGGATGTTATTACTATTAATTTATTCTATAAAGATAAATAATATCAGACCAGAAAATAATTAATTGAGAATATTTTATTAAGAGCTTATCCCAATAAGCGTAATTGTTGCAGGCCATTCTTATCAATGAACAGAGAACACGGACAGCGCGGAAAAACCGGAGCGTACACGTAGTACGTGAGGATTTTGAGCACTGCCCAGGTTCGCTCTTTATGGCAAAGAATGGCAAATAAAATAGCCCTATTGGGATAGGCAGTAAGTATAGCGTTCAATGTTTTAAATATATACCCTATGGATTTCAAGATGCATCGCGACGGCAAGGGAGCGAATCCGCGGGAGCATAGATAACGATGTGACCGGGGTAAGTGAGCGCAGTCAACAAAGAGGCAATTTGAAAGATGACGGGTATATCAGTGTATGATCAGTAGTTGGTACAAGAGGGCAATTAAATCTTGGTTTGTGCTTGCGTATGCCAATATTTGAATTTCATCCCCAACTACATCATAAATAAAACGAAATTGCCGATCTTTGGAAAGCCATTGGTGAAATTGCATTCCTTTATCCAGCAACATTGAACAATAACCGTATGCTAACAGGTTCTCCCCTATCCGTTCCGATGATTCAATTAATAAATCATCCACCAAATTCTGAGCTGCTTCCAACCCTATAGTATTAGCCTTGTAGTCTTCAATAATAGAAAGTGTCTGGTAGGCTGTTTCGGTAATTTGAACTTTATATATCACACCCGACGTTCCTTGCGCCTACGAAGTGCTTCTTCAAGTGTCATTTTTCTACCTTCTATAGTATCTTTCTTAGACAACATCGCGATTTTAAGCAATGCTATCGCCTGTCGTTCTACGCCTCTTTCGGCCAACTCTCTCTCACGTTCTGCCATTGGTTGAATAAACAATTCAGATATCCCGTTTTTGGTAATAAACACACCACCCTCGAAATGCTTTGGATTACTAAGCAGATCCCTAGCTTTTTTTTGGGAAATAGTATTCATGGTCTTTTTCCTCTTAATTTCTACGTATCTGTATATTATATCATCAAAATGAAAAGAGGAACAATTTATTATAAATTGTTCCTCCAGATTGTCGACGAACATAGAAGCACTATTTTAACCGCAACCGCTAAATAGCAACCGGGGCCTTTATTCCTGGATGTGGGTCATAATCAACTATTTCAAAGTCATCAAATTTATAATCAAAAAGTGATGCCGGTTTACGCTTTATCACCAGTTTTGGTAGTGAACGCGGTTCACGGCTGAGTTGTAATTTTGTCTGCTCCATATGGTTGCTATAAAGGTGCGTATCACCACCGGTCCAGACAAAATCGCCTACTTCCAAATCACACTGTTGCGCCATCATATGAACTAGCAATGCATAGCTGGCAATATTGAACGGTAAGCCAAGGAATACGTCACAGGAGCGCTGGTAAAGCTGACAGGAAAGTTTGCCATCCGCAACATAAAACTGGAAGAAAGCGTGGCATGGCGCTAATGCCATCTTATCCAATTCACCAACGTTCCAAGCCGAAACGATGATTCTACGTGAATCTGGATCGCTTTTAAGCTGTTCCAATACGGTTTTCAATTGGTCAATCTGGCGACCATCTGCGGCTCCCCATGAACGCCATTGCTTACCATATACCGGCCCTAAATCACCGTTTTCATCCGCCCATTCATCCCAAATAGTCACTCCATTTTCATGCAGATATTTAATATTGGTATCACCATTCAGGAACCAGAGAAGTTCATGAATAATTGAGCGGATATGGCAACGTTTAGTTGTGACCAGCGGAAAACCATCCTGTAAATTGAAACGCATCTGATGCCCGAAAATCGAGAGTGTTCCCGTCCCAGTGCGGTCTGCTTTCGGAGTGCCCTCTGCAAGCACTCTTTTCATTAAGTCCAGATACTGTTTCATTTTACCTCTTGTACCTTATTACCTTGGTGTTTGTATGCCCATATCATCATTAATATTCCCGCCAAAATCATTGGTATAGAAAGAATTTGCCCCATACTGATCCCGTCGAATAAGCCCAGTTGTGCATCTGGTTGGCGGAAGAACTCGACTATCACTCGGAAAATACCGTAGCCAATTAAGAATAAACCGGAAACACTGCCCATCGGGCGAGGTTTACGGATATATAAATTCAAAATAATGAACAGAATGATCCCTTCCAACGCCATTTCATAAAGCTGTGAAGGGTGACGTGGCAGAACACCATATTGTTCAAGTACTGATAACAGTGAGGGATCTGTTGCAGCCAGTGCAATATCTTCAGCACGGGAGCTTGGGAATAACATCGCCCACGGCGTATCCAATGTGACACGTCCCCACAACTCGCCATTAATAAAATTACCGATTCTCCCCATGCCTAAACCAAAAGGGACTAACGGGGCAATGAAGTCAGCAACTTGTAAGAAATGGCGTTTCGTTCTGCGGCCAAACCACCACATTGCGCAGATAACCCCCACTAAACCACCGTGGAAAGACATCCCACCATCCCAAACTTTAAACAAATAAAGGGGGTTATCGAGAAATGCCGGGAAATTATAAAACAGGACGTAACCTAGACGGCCACCGACAAATACGCCAGCAAACCCCGCATAAAGCAAGTTCTCTACTTCGTTTTTTGTCCAACCACTATTGGGTTTCGCTGCCCTGCGTGTCGCTAGCCACATGGCGAATACAAACCCAACCAGGTACATGAAACCATACCAATGGAGGGCTATTGGACCTATTGAAAAAATGACCGGGTCAATATTAGGAAATGCCAGGTAGCTGTTACTCATCTTTCCCCACTTAATATTTAGCGTTAATGCCCTAAGGCAAGTGATTGAGAATCATAGCACAGGCCGTTAAACGGATTAAATGCCACCTCTGACCAAACCGCCCACCCCATGCTGCTCCATAAACGTTGCTGACAGCTCCTTTACTCTTAGGCTGGTTTCAACTTGTAGTATTTCGGTCATTAATTTTTCAACCTGAGCCAACTCCAGATGACGTAATAAATACTTAATTCTTGGCACACTACAACCACTCATACTCAAACTGCGATAGCCAAGACCAATCAATAATAGCGCTCCCATAGGGAAACTTGCCATTTCACCACAAATGCTGATCGTAAGACCTGCCCGCTGGCTATTTTCAAATACCAGTTTTAATGCTCGAATCACCGCCGGATGTAAGCAATCATAAAGAGAAGCGACGTGAGTGTTATTCCGATCCACTGCCAATAGATATTGTGTTAGGTCATTGGTGCCAATAGACACAAAATCGACTCTGTTTTTGAGTTGTGGCAACAGAAAAATCATCGAAGGAACCTCAATCATGACACCGAGCTGAGGCATAGATATTTGGCGCGCCAACATTTGCTCGACTTCCTCTTTCGCTCTGTCTACCAATCGCTTAGCTTCATCAATTTCTTCTACACTTGTTACCATTGGCAGCAGGATTTTCAGATTACCCATATCAGCGTTAGCTCGGAGCATTGCCCGCAGTTGGATAAGAAAAATCTCCGGTTGATCCAGCGTCACTCGTATACCACGCCATCCCAAACAAGGGTTCTCTTCGCTGATCGGCATATAAGGCAGTTGTTTATCCGCACCAATATCAAGTGTACGCAATACCACTGGCTTATCGGGAAATAATTGTAACATCTCCTGATAACGCGCTTTTTGTTCATCTTCTGATGGGAAACCACAGTGCAGCATAAAGGGTATTTCGGTGCGATAGAGTCCAACACCATCAATACTATTACTGATCCGCAACTCATATTTCAGGCTCAAACCCGCATTAAGCTGAACCAAAATGCGCTCGCCACTTTTTAACCGTGCTTCCTGCTCAACATCTCCCTCAGCCAGTCTGCTAAGTGCTTTTTCTTCTTCGATAATCTGTTTATATTCCTGCGAAATCAGTGGCTCAGGTTCAATGAAAACTTCCCCACGGAAACCATCAAGAATTAGCATACGATTGTTCAGGAGTTCCGGCTGGATATCCGCCCCCATAATGGCCGGAATACCCATTGCTCGAACCAATATGGCAGAGTGTGAATGAGTGGCGCCATCACGAACAATAACCCCTGCTAATCTTTCCTGCGGCATTTCTGCCAATAGGTTAGCACTCAGTTCATCTGCAACCAGAATGAACCATTCAGGCCATTGATGGCTGGCAGTAAGTGAATCATCCAGATGAAATAATAATCGCTGTCCAAGTGCCCGTAAATCTGATGCTCTTTCCCGCATATAAGCATCCTGCAAGCAGGAAAATTGTTCTGCGTATTTCTCAATAACTTGTTTAACAGCCCATTGCGCAACAGAGCCCTGTTCAACACAGGAGAACAGATCTTGTTTCAACTGGGGATCATTCAAAAGGTAGGAATAAAGATCAAAAATCGCGGCGCTCTCTTTTTGAGAACCCGCGGTAAAACGTTTACTGAGCCGACGACATTCTGCTGTTGCATCTTCCAGTGCCTGAATTAAACGAGAACGTTCTGCTGCATGATCAAGGGTTGAGGCTTCAAAAATTTGGTCAAGTGAGGGTTGGGAGCAATCTTGCCATCCCTGAGCCATCACGATGCCATTGGAAATGGCCAATGCTTTAATTCTGGTCTGCCGATATCGACCAAACAAGCCTTTAGTCTGAGCTTGAGCAAGGATCACCGCGAGTTGTGTCGCAAGCGTCACCATAAAGGACTCTTCGGTTTCATTAAACAAGCGTTGTTCCTGCTGCTGAACGACCAAAACACCTTGCAACTGACGGTGGTAAACCACGGGAACGCCCAAAAAAGCGCGAAAGCTATCCTCTTTAACTTGAGGCAAATATTTGAAACTTGGATGGCTGCGGACATCCGCCAGATTAATCAGTTCAGACAATTGACCAACTTGCCCGACAACTCCTTCACCAAAAGCCAAACTGATAGTCCTTCCTCGGGGTTTTCTCAACCCTCGGGTTGCCATCAGGTAATAACACCGCCGTTGATGATCAGCAAGATAGATAGAACAGACATCCGTGCTCATTGCCAGACAGGTCTCGTTCACCAATAGCTCAAGCGCTTCGGCCAGATTGGTTGCCATAGCAACTTTTTCAACAATTTCCCGTAAACGCATGAGCATGGAACTCACCTAACTTCTTTTGCGACGGTAAAAATACGAAGAACGTGGCAGAGATACGCTTTCCTGCATTGGCATTACAACCGAAGCAAACTCTTTCATCACGCGCCGATAAACATCACGCTTAAAAGAGACTACCTGCCGAACAGGATACCAATAGCTGACCCAACGCCAACCATCGAACTCCGGGGTATTACTGTGTTGCACATTAATATCTTCTTCATTACAGAGCAGTTGTAATAAAAACCATCGCTGCTTTTGACCAATACAGACAGGTCGTGTATCCCAACGCACCAAACGCTTGGGTAATTTGTAACGTAACCAATTACGAGTAGAGGCCAGAATGCGTACATCTTTCCGACCTAACCCCACTTCTTCATACAGTTCCCGGTACATAGCCTGTTCTGGTGATTCCCCCGGATTAATTCCCCCTTGAGGAAATTGCCAGGAATGCTGCCCATAACGCCGGGCCCACAAAACCTGGCCTTGCCGATTACAAATTACAATTCCTACATTCGGGCGGTAGCCATCATCATCGATCACCAGACTACCTCGATAAACTAAATTTGAAAGATGACTAATTGTTTCACACTACCCTCAAGTGGTAAACCTCTATCATTGGACTTTGCAGTCGCTAGCTAAATCTCTACAATAGCGCCATCTCAACGGGGTGCTGGCTGTTTAAAACAGCCTTGCTGAGAGTAAACCCGCCGAACCTGATCCGGCTAATACCGGCGTAGGGATTTGAGCTGCTAACTATTTCACAGACGTTATCTCGCCGTTTAGCGCTTCCTCAAATCCTTTGCCAATCCTCTTAATTTAAGGAGAGCAAAGTGTTTAAGACGTTATTTTCCAAATTAATCGTACTGACAGTCCTATCAGCTCCTGCGTTGCTATTAAGTCAAATTGTACAGGCCAAGCCAGTATTAACGGTCTATACCTATGATTCTTTTGCCACTGAATGGGGACCCGGACCCGCAATTAAAAAAGCGTTTGAAGCTGAATGTCACTGTGAACTGAAACTGGTTGCTCTGGAAGACGGTGTTTCCTTGCTCAATCGCCTAAGAATGGAGGGCAAGCGTACTGCTGCCGATATTATTCTTGGGTTGGATAACAACTTGATTCAAGCAGCCCAACAAACGGGGCTGTTTACCGAAAGTCAAGTGGATACCAGCAAACTGACACTGCCGGTGTCATGGAATAACAAGGTATTCATTCCTTATGACTATGGCTATTTTGCCTTCATTTACAACAAAAAGACTTTACCAAACCCGCCAAAAAGCATGGATGAGCTAATCAACAGCCACAATAACTGGAAAGTGATCTACCAAGATCCTCGCACCAGCACACCGGGGCAAGGTTTGCTGTTATGGATGCAGAAAATTTACGGTGATGATGCCCCACAAGCCTGGCAAAAACTGGCCAAGAAAACGCTGACCGTTACCAAGGGCTGGAGCGAAGCTTATGGCCTGTTCCTCAAAGGAGAAGGCGATTTAGTGCTGAGTTACACCACTTCACCGGGTTACCACCTGTTATCTGAGAAGAATGACAATTACGCTGCGGCTACATTCAGTGAAGGTCATTACCTTCAAATCGAAGTGGCCGCACAACTGGCCTCCAGCAAGCAACCGGAACTTGCCCAGAAATTTATGCAGTTTATGCTGACTCCAACTTTCCAACAGGAAATTCCAACCACCAACTGGATGTATCCGGTCATTGATATCCCACTCCCGGAAGTATATTTGCAGCTTTCCATACCCGCAAAATCTCTTCAATATCGCGCGGAAGAAGTCGCAAAATACCGTAACCAATGGATTCGTACATGGCAAAGCGCTGTCAGCCGCTGATAGCCGGATGGCTGTTACCGGGGGCGATTGCCGCCGGTTTTTTACTGTTGGTCGCCTTACTGGCATTCGGAACGCTCTGGTTTAATTCACCTGCAAGTGACTGGCATTTATTGATAGAAGATCGCTATTTGTGGCACGTGGTACGCTTCACATTCTGGCAAGCCTTTTTATCAGCACTATTTTCTGTTATTCCGGCTATTTTTCTTTCCAGGGCACTCTATCGCCGTCATTTTCCAGGCCGAACCCTCTTTCTGCGCCTGTGCGCTATGACGCTGGTTTTGCCCGTGCTAGTCGCTCTATTCGGCATTCTGACGGTTTATGGCAGAGCCGGCTGGCTGGCTCAGTTCTGCCAATGGATCGACATCGATTACCATTTCATCCCTTACGGTTTACCAGGCATTTTGCTGGCACATATTTTCTTTAATATGCCGCTGGCAACACGGCTTTTACTGCAATCGCTGGAAAACATTGCAGTGGAACAACGGCAATTAGCGGCGCAGCTAGGTATGAATGAATGGCAACATTTCCGTTTTGTTGAATGGCCTTATCTACGCCGCCAGATCCTGCCCACTGGCGCACTGATTTTTATGCTCTGTTTCGCCAGTTTTGCTACTGTGCTGGCGTTAGGTGGAGGACCTGCTGCAACAACTGTCGAACTGGCAATCTATCAAGCGTTAAGCTATGACTACGATCTTAACCGTGCCGCGTTACTGGCGTTAATTCAGATTACCTGCTGCCTTGGCCTTGTGCTCCTCAGTCAGAAACTTAGCAGCGCTCTATCTGTCGGCTACAGCAACCAACAGCAATGGCGTAATCCACAGGATACTTTGTTGAGAAAAATCTGCGACAGCCTGTTAATTATCACAGCATTATTACTACTCGTGCCACCATTGCTGGCGGTTGTCGTGGATGGCCTTAACAGCGGGTTGCTTAACGTATTGCGCCAGCCTGCATTGTGGCAAGCATTTATCACCTCAGCGGTGATTGCTTTAGGCGCGGGGTTATTATGTGTTTTATTCACTATGATGCTGCTGTGGAGCAGCCGTGAGCTGTACCTGCGTTATTCTCCTCACTGGGGACAAGCAATGGAGATGAGTGGTTTGTTAATCCTCTCTATGCCAGGCATTGTATTGGCAACAGGATTCTTTCTGTTGCTCAATGATACCGTCGGCCTGCCCCGTTCACCCTACGGTTTAGTGATTTTAACCAACGCACTGATGGCAATTCCCTATGCACTGAAAGTTCTGGATAATCCAATGAAAGATCTGGCGGCTCGCTATAATCCACTGTGTCGCTCCCTGAATATTCAAGGTATTAACCGACTGCGCTGGATTGAACTAAAAGCACTAAAAGTTCCGCTGGCACAAGCGCTGGCCTTTGCTTGTGTCCTTTCCATTGGAGATTTTGGCGTTGTCGCGCTGTTTGGTAATGAAGATTTCCGTACCCTGCCCTTCTACCTCTATCAGCAAATTGGGGCTTATCGTAGTCAGGATGGCGCGATCACTGCTTTATTGCTGTTATTGTTATGTTTTATGCTGTTTAGTTTACTTGAACGCTTACCGAGACCACGTAATGCTCAAACTTGAAAATCTGACTTACCGCTATGAACATCTGGTGATGCGCTTTGACTTGCAAATTCAGGCCGGAGAACGTATCGCAATCCTAGGCCCTAGTGGGGCGGGTAAAAGTACACTCCTGAACTTAATCGCCGGCTTTCAAACAGCAGAAAAAGGCTCCCTATGGCTGAACGGGGAAAATCATACCAGTACGTCACCTGCTCAACGCCCGGTTTCCATGTTATTTCAAGAAAATAATCTCTTCTCTCATTTGACAATTGAGCAAAATATCGGGCTAGGTTTACATCCTGGATTACGCCTTAATAGCATGCAGAAACAGACACTACAGCAAATAGTCTCTCAAGTTTCGTTGGAAAATTGTCTAACACGTCTGCCAGCTCAACTTTCTGGTGGACAACGGCAGCGGGCAGCATTAGCTCGTTGCCTAGTACGCCAGCAACCGATTTTATTACTTGATGAGCCTTTTTCAGCCCTAGATCCGGCACTGCGTAATGAAATGCTGGTATTACTGGAACAAGTTTGCCATGAACGCCAACTTACATTACTGATGGTTTCCCATAATCTGGATGATGCCGCTCGTATAGCTGATCGCGCTTTATTAATTGTTGATGGCAATATTCATTATGACGGTTCAACAAATGCACTGGTTGCCGGTACTGTTTCTGAAGCTGCTATTTTGGGGAGGAAAGTCGCTTCTATTTAAGTGTTATTAATGTCATCGCTATCAAAATAAACGGGAACAGGATATATACCCGTCATCTTTCAAGTTGCCTCTTTGTTGGCTGCACTCGTTCACCCCGGTCACATAGTTATCCATGCTCCCGGGGATTCACTCCCTTGCCGTCGCGATGCATCTTGAAATCCATAGGATATAGCTTAGTATTTCGATTATTTCCTTCTGTGACCAAAGTCTATATTTTAAAAATAAAACTGGGCAATATAAATCTTTTTTGTTATAAGTGTTTTTTATGTGTTAATTTTCCATAAAGGATTTAATAATGTCTAATTTGATTTATGCGACCATAAAAGGAAAGAACCAAGGGTTAATTTCAGCAGGCTGTTCTACTTTTGATTCTATTGGTAATAAATATCAAGAGAACCACAGGGATCAAATACTAGTTTACTCCGCTACACATTCTTTAACTCGAATACAACATGTAAGCCATCATCCTTTTAATATCATAAAACCCATCGATAAATCCTCTCCTTTACTTGGACTAGCAATTTCAAACAACGAAGAACTTCATATCCTGTTAGATTTTTATAGAACTTCATCAGAAGGTGCTCAAGAAAAGTTTTATTCAATAGAATTAACAAAAGCAAAAATAAATGCTTTTAATACTAATTACCCCCACTCTTTAACTCATGCAGAAAATCAGCCAGAAGAGAGTATCTCTGTCATTTATCAAAATATAACGTGGAGTCATCACATTGCTGGTACTTCTGCTTATAGCATCAGAGATGATGAGGTTTATTAAGAATGAATAAATTGCGTGACAGGGTATTAAGTAATAATTTTTGTACATATAACCCAAGTTCCAGGCCATCTTTTAGGCGATGGGATGAACTTGATCTTGTTATGTGGCAAGTCGATAAACATCTTCTAAGAAACAAAAATAGATATATAGACAGTTATAAAGATGCATACGTTAAATATAATCAGCAACTTATTTTAAAATATTCTCATTTAGAACAAATACCAACGAATCTTTTGGCTGCTGTTTCTAGAATAGAAGCAGGCGGTAAACCGGATATGTGGAAATTAAATACTATTGCAATGAGGCAATGGAACGAGCAGGTTTTTAATATTAATAAAACTCGCCATAAAGGTTCAAATGAAACCTCTACTGGTATAGTTGCAATGCAGATAAGACATGTAGCCGATATGATGGGGTTTGATTCAAACACATTAACCACTAGGGATCAGTTAGAAATTGCAACTTGCCTACAACTTGATGAATTTAATATTAAAATGGTCGCTCGACATTTAAAAGATTTAATTCTCTATGATTATCCTAATGCAGATACTAGAAACTTAACAAAAGAACAGTATATTATGGTGGGTTCTAGATATAATCGAGGAATAACAAGAAAAAAAGACGATTTTATTAAAGCAATTTACAAATCAAAAGAGCAAAGGACATTAGCTGAAGATGAATGGGTCTCATACGGAGAAGCTGTATATAATCGACTAGATCATATAGATAATTTATTAAATAGATAAAAATGAAAATAAAATTTACAGACATTATAACATTCGTAGTATTGTCATTCTTATCTTTTCTTATTATTAACGGATTTGCCTTTAATATTAAGGAGCCTTATTTCGATTTTGGTTATGTTGATTGTGAACTTTGGCAATATAAAGAAGGCGGCATTGATATAATAACTCCTTTATTTATTTTAACTCCGCTTCTCCCTTTTTATATTGCATGTTTCTACAAGTCATTCGTTTTATTTAAAAAAAACAAAGTCAGATCTGTGATTTACTTCGTTTTTTCCGCTGTCTTTGTTCTTTATTGGTTCTATACTTACTACGCTAGATTTATGTTTTATTGTTAGATAAGATAAGAAAAATAGCTCTGGTTAAGTTATGAAATATAAAAACCTATCTCAATAGGAATTATCCATAGTAGATTATCATCCATAACTCATCTCTGACGAATTTTCGTAAAATGGAACACTTTATTCCTACCCATAAAGCCAGCCACTCTCTCGAACGTTACCGGATGGGTTACTCGTCAGATAAGATCTATACCCGTCATCTTTCAAGTTGCCTCTTTGTTGGCTGCACTCACCCCGGTCACATAGTTATCTATGCTCCCGGGGATTCACTCCCTTGCCGCCGCGATGCATCTTGAAATCCATAGGGTATAAATATTCCCAAACAATTTTTCTACTAATAATAACCACATTTTAATAACCATGATTTTTAACAATTTAAATAAATAGTTATTTAGAGTATTAAATATTTAGGTTCGTCAGGCATGCCTGCGAATATTACTATTCTATATTCCACCGTACCTTATGCCGGCAATGCTTATATATTAGCTAGACAAATGGGTGGTGACCATGAGGCAATGGCATCTATTATCACATGGACTACGTTATTATCCATCATTACTGTAACTTTAATTCTTGGTAGTATGTAATTATATAAATACAATTAAGAATAAAGCTAGATAATATTAAAAACATATTACTAATAACGAATGAAATACGTTTTCTACGACTATACTCTTATAGATATATTCAATAATACCTGCCTATCTCATTAGAGCTATTTTATTTTCCATTCTTTGCAATAAAGAGATAGTTTCGGCAATGTTTCGATTATCATTTATGCGCTACATCACAATATAGTGAGATTAGGCAACTGTATAAATAACCATGATTTAATGCTATAATTGTATACTCTATGGATTTCAAGATGCATCGCGACGGCAAGGGAGCGAATCCCCGGGAGCATAGATAACTATGAAACCGGGGTGAGTGAGTGCAGCCAACAAAGAGGCAACTTGAAAGATGACGGATATAGTTATTTTCAACAAATATAAGCGCCTGCCTCTATATGCAACAGAACCATGCTGAACAAGGTTTTATACTGACACGCCATTGGCGGGATACTCCCTCGGGTATTGAGGTGGAATACTGGCTGGTGACAGATCAGGGGCCACGTCATATAAAAATTCTTCACCAACAAGCTGTTGCTTTTATCTTGCAAGCTAATATGCCGCAGGTGGAAAAAATTCTGGCGCAAGAGCGCAACTACCATCTCCGCCCACTTTCATTGAAAGATTTCAATCGCCAGCCTGTTGCCGCGCTTTATTGCCAGCAATATCGCCAATTACAACGGATTGAGAAAGTGCTACAGCAACAGGAAATTCAGGTTTATGAAGCAGATATCCGTCCACCAGACAGGTTTATGATGGAACGTTTTATCACTGCTCCCATCTGGTTCAGTCAGGCACCTAATGGTAGCTATCAGATAAAACCTAACCCGGCTTATCGCCCAACATTGAAATGGGTATCCTTGGATATTGAAACCAGCCAGCATGGAGAACTTTATTCCATTGGATTAGCAGGATGTGATCAGCAAAAAGTATTTATGCTTGGCCCTGCTAACGGTAATGAGCACCCGGTAAATTTTGATTTGGAATATGTAACAAGTCGTCCGCAAATGCTGGAAAGACTCAACGAGTGGCTGGAAAAATATGACCCTGACGCCATTATTGGCTGGAACCTGATTCAGTTCGATCTGCGGATTTTACAAAAACATGCTGAACGTTACGGTGTTCCACTGAAATTTGGACGGGCCGGAGGGTTACTAGAGTGGCGGGAGCACGGCTTTAAACCGGGGCACTTTTTCGCTTCCACGGCCGGTCGGTTGATTATTGATGGTATTGAAGCACTGAAAACCGCCACCTGGAATTTTCCTTATTTCAGTCTGGAATATGTCTCGCAAGAACTATTGGGCGAAGGCAAAGCCATTGATACACCCTATCAGCGTATGGATGAGATTGACCGCCGTTTCCAGCAAGATAAGCCCGCACTGGCACAATATAATCTGCAAGACTGTATTCTGGTAAACCAGATTTTCGATAAAACCCACTTAATGAAGTTCCTGTTGGAAAGGGCAACAGTTACCGGTCTCGCCGTAGATCGCAGTGGCGGTTCAGTCACCGCTTTCACCCATCTTTACATGCCAAAAATGCACCGCATCGGTTATGTTGCCCCAAATCCAGGCGGGAAGTCTGAAGATAACAGCCCCGGTGGTTTCGTGATGGATTCTCGCCCCGGCTTGTATGATTCAGTGCTAGTGCTGGATTATAAAAGTCTGTATCCCTCGATTATCCGCACTTTTCTTATCGATCCTGTCGGTATGGTGGAAGGTCTGGCACAGCCGGACAGCGAGCATGCGGTTCCCGGTTTTCGCAATGCCTTCTTTTCCCGTACTCAGCACTGTCTGCCTGATATCGTGACGCAAATCTGGCATGAACGTGACGCAGCAAAAAAACAGCATAACGCCTCATTGTCACAAGCATTGAAGATCATCATGAACGCTTTCTACGGCGTTCTTGGGGCAGAGGGCTGTCGTTTCTTCGACCCACGCCTGACGTCTTCCATTACTATGCGCGGCCACGAAATTATGCTCCAGACCAGAAAGCTGATTGAATCTCAAAACTATCAAGTTATCTACGGTGATACAGATTCTATCTTTATATGGCTGAAACAGGCGCATGAAGAAGAACTGGCTCTCAGTATCGGCAAAAAACTTGCGCGATTCGTTAACCAATGGTGGCAAAAACACCTGCAAGAACATTTTGGGCTTAAAAGCACCCTTGAGTTGGAATTTGAAACTCACTATCGCCGTTTTCTGATGCCAACCATCCGTGGGGCTGAACAAGGCAGTAAAAAGCGTTATGCCGGTCTGAGTGGTGACCGCATGGTCTATAAAGGTCTGGAAACAGTACGCACTGACTGGACACCTCTGGCGCAAAATTTCCAGAAGCAACTGTATTCACTGATTTTTCATGAACAGCCTTATCAAGAGTTTATCCGTGGTTATGTTACCAGTACCCTAAAAGGAAAATTTGATGATAAACTAATCTACCGTAAAAGGTTGGGCCGTAAGTTGTCTGACTATCAGCGCAATGTACCACCCCATGTGAGGGCAGCAAGGCTGGCAGATGAATACAATCTGCAACATAACCGGCCCTTGCAGTACCAAAATGGGGGGTGGATAAGCTATGTCATGACACAATCCGGGCCGGAACCACTGGAAAATCTGCATTCATCACCAGACTATGATCACTATATCAATAAGCAACTTCAGCCTATCGCTGATGCTATCCTGCCGTTTTTACAGGATGATTTTATAACTTTACTCACCGGACAGATGGTAATGCCTTTTGGCTAATTACTATTTGGCTAATTACTATTTTTTGCAGGTGACGACCGGCTTTGCTTCCATTAACATATCGCCCCTTTGACGAGTGATAAGGGGATTGACGGGGTGTCTTGTTGTCTACCCATTATCTCCGTTAGATCAAATAAAAAGCTGTCGTCCTCCACCTATGAATAACATTATCTAACAGAAACTGAGTTAAAATTTATGCCATTTACCCTCGGTCAACGCTGGATCAGCGATACAGAAAGCGAACTTGGATTAGGAACCGTTGTTGCACTGGACGCACGAATGGTCACTTTGCTCTTTCCTGCCAGCGGTGAAAACCGCCTCTATGCACGCAATGATTCTCCTATTACCCGTGTTATGTTTAACTCGGGGGATGTTGTCACCAGCCATGAAGGCTGGCAACTCAAAGTAGATGAAATCCAACAAGAAAATGGCCTGCTGATTTATACAGGCACACGACTTGATACTCTGGAAGAAAATATCAGTCTGCGCGAAGTGTTACTTGACAGTAAACTTACCTTCAACAAACCACAGGATCGCCTGTTTGCTGGTCAAATTGACCGTATGGACCGCTTTGCCTTACGTTTTCGCGCCCGTAAATACCAAAGCGAACAATTTAAACTGGCTGAAAGTGGTTTGCGGGGTATCCGCGCAAGCTTGATACCTCACCAACTTCACATCGCAAATGAAGTCGGCAAGCGCTACGCACCAAGAGTTCTATTGGCCGATGAAGTCGGTTTGGGTAAAACCATCGAAGCCGGGATGATCATCCACCAGCAATTGCTGGCCGGTCGTGCTGAACGTGTTCTGGTGATTGTGCCGGATAGCCTTCAACATCAATGGCTGGTAGAAATGCTGCGCCGTTTCAATCTGCGCTTTGCCCTGTTTGACGATAGCCGCTATATCGAAGCACGGCATGACAGTGACAATCCATTTGAAACAGAACAATTAGTACTCTGTTCACTGGATTTTGCCCGCCGTAATAAACAGCGTTTTGAGCATATGCTTGAAGCCAGCTGGGATTTGATGGTGGTGGACGAAGCTCACCATCTGGCCTGGAGCGAGGATGCACCTAGCCGTGAATATCAGGTTGTCGAACAATTAGCTGAACAGATCCCAAGTGTACTGCTATTGACTGCAACACCAGAGCAGCTAGGACAGGAAAGTCATTTTGCCCGTCTACGCCTACTTGATCCAAACCGTTTCCACGATTATCAAACTTTTATTGACGAACAACAAAAATATCGTCCAGTTGCCGATGCTGTCACACTGCTGTTATCAGGTGAACAACTTAATAATAATCAATTAAACCTAATGGGTGAGTTGATTAGTGAGCAGGATATTGAGCCGCTGTTGCAAGCCGCCAATAGTAATAGTGATGAAAGTGAAACTGCACGACGTGAACTGATTTCCATGCTGATGGATCGCCACGGCACCAGTCGTATTCTGTTCCGTAATACCCGTAATGGTGTGAAAGGCTTCCCCCATCGGGAATTGCACCAGATAAAGTTGCCTCTGCCATCCCAATATCAGACCGCCATTAAAGTCTCCGATATTATGGGCGCTAAAAAATCGCTGGAAGCACGCGCATGGGATATGCTCTATCCAGAACAAATTTATCAAGAGTTTGAAGGCGAAAACGCTACCTGGTGGAACTTTGATCCCCGCGTAGAATGGCTACTCGGTTTTTTGATGGCAAATCGCCATGAAAAAGTGCTGGTAATTTGTGCGAAAGCAACCACTGCTCTGCAATTGGGACAGGTACTACGTGAGCGAGAAGGGATTCGTGGTGCTGTTTTCCATGAAGGTCTATCACTGATTGAACGTGATCGCGCCGCAGCCTATTTTGCTTCCGAAGAAGAAGGCGCTCAGGTATTACTATGCTCCGAAATTGGCTCAGAAGGCCGCAACTTCCAGTTCGCCAACCAATTAGTGATGTTCGATTTACCATTCAATCCGGATTTACTGGAACAGCGTATCGGACGTCTGGATCGTATCGGCCAAAGCCGTGATATCCAAATTAGTGTGCCTTATCTGGAAAATACCGCCCAAGCAGTCCTGATTCGCTGGTATCACGAAGGTTTGGATGCATTCGAGCATACCTGCCCAACGGGTCGTACTATTTACGATCACTATTATGAAACTCTGCTGAACTATCTTGCCAAACCCAATAACCAGGAGCAGGAAAAATTTGGTGAATTTATTGATCAGTGCCGTCAGCAACATGAGCAACTCAAACAGCAACTGGAGCAAGGCCGTGACCGGCTGCTGGAAATGAACTCCAATGGCGGCGAGCATGGTTTGCGGCTGGCAGAAAAAATTTCAGAGTATGACAATGATACTGATTTGGTGAACTTCTCTCTCAATCTATTTGATATCGTTGGTATCAATCAGGAAGATCGCAATGACAATATGATAGTGCTGACACCATCCGATCATATGCTGGTCCCAGATTTTCCTGGATTACCAAAAGATGGTTGTACTATCACTTTTGATCGTGAACAGTCACTGTCCCGTGAAGATGCCCAGTTTATCAGTTGGGAGCACCCAATTATCCGTAATGGGTTGGATCTGATCCTTTCCGGTGATACAGGTAGCTGTGCGGTATCCCTTTTGAAAAATAAAGCATTACCTGTTGGAACTCTGCTGGTAGAGCTGATCTATGTAGTTGAAGCACAAGCCCCTAAACGCCTGCAATTGACCCGTTTCCTTCCACCAACGCCATTGCGGATACTGATGGACCTAAAAGGCAATAATCTGGCGGGTCAAGTGGAGTTTGAAAGCTTTAACCGCCAGCTTAATGCAGTGAATCGTCATACTGCAAGTAAACTGGTCAATGCGGTACAAAAAGAAGTTCACGCTATTTTGCAACAGGCCGAAGGTTTAGTAGAAACTCAGGCAAAATCATTGATTAAACAAGCAAAACAGGAAGCAGATGAAAATCTTGCTGCTGAACTTTCCCGTTTGGAAGCATTGAAGGCGGTCAATCCAAATATTCGTGATGATGAATTGGAAGCCATTGAAACCAATCGCCAACAGTCACTGCTTAACTTAAATCAGGCAAGTTGGCGTCTGGATGCTATTCGCCTTGTTGTCGTTACACACCAGTAAATATTAGCAATACCTGGAGGCTGGTCCGGGATAGGGTAACCTTTACTAAGAACCCCATTCCCGCACCTCCCCTGATATTCAGCTACCGGAGCCTTAATGGAAGCTTATAATCCTCCTACCGATCCCTGGTTACATGTGCTCTATCAGGATCAATATATCATTGTGGTCAATAAACCCAGTGGGCTACTATCTGTTCCCGGTCGGGCAGAAGAACATAAAGACAGCATTATGACGCGGATACAACAACAGTTTCCAGCGGCAGAATCTGTTCATCGGCTGGATATGGCAACCAGCGGCGTAATGGTAGTTGCACTGACCAAAGATGCAGAGCGTGAACTGAAACGTCAGTTCCGTGAACGAGAACCGGAAAAAACCTATATTGCGCGGGTTTGGGGACGTCTGGAACCAGAAACGGGTCTTGTCGATTTACCGCTGATTTGTGACTGGCCGAACCGGCCAAAGCAGAAAGTGTGTTTTGAAACCGGGAAATCAGCCCAGACTGAATACGAAGTACTCGCTTACGAAGATGAGGCAACTCGCATAAAACTCTCACCGATAACGGGTCGTTCACATCAGCTCAGGGTGCATATGCTAGCACTTGAACACCCAATTTTGGGAGACCGGTTTTACGCTCATCAGCAGGCAAGAGCAATGGCACCTCGCCTGCAATTACATGCACAAGAGTTATATATCACACATCCGGTCTATGGAACGCCAATGCATTTTCAGTGTAAAGCCGATTTTTAATTAATAGACAAATACAGTAACCGAATCCAATGAAGCCAATATCAGACACAAGGCCAAGCCACAACAAGCCAAAAGAACACGGATATTTGCCATTTTTTGCATTCCTCCTAAGTTAAAACAAAATAAAACATAAAATATTCTAATATTTTAGAGGAATAAAAAATAAACTCAACAGCCGTAGGGGATGTTATTCCCCTATACATTTAGTGGCATGTTTTTAAAAATAAAAAATGGGCTATTTAAAACCCTTCTCTTTTTTAATGAGATCATAGGCAGCCTGAATTGACTGGGCCTTTTGTTTAGCAATCTCCATCATTTCCGGTGGTAAACCTTTTGCTACCAGCTTATCCGGATGATGTTCACTCATCAATCTACGATAGGCACGTTTAATTGTCGTCGCATCATCCTTTTCACGCACCCCCAACACCTTACAGGCGTCCGCGAGTGTTGGCCCCTGCGCAGCCTTCTGATAACCGCCATACTGCCGTTGCTGCCACTCGCCTCCATCACCGAAATTGCGGCCACCTTCCATCATGGCAAGGAATTGTTCGAATTGGTTACGAGAGATCCCAAGTTCATCAGCAATAATAAACAACACCGTCCTCTCGTTCGGATGCAATTGACCATCAGAAAATGCCGCCTGTAACTGGATCTCCAAAAACATGCGAATTAAGTCAGACCGGCCAAAACAGGCTCGACGCAATTGTCTTAGTGTCTCACGCAAAGGAAAATTGGGCTCTTTACCTTCACGAAAAGCCTGCTGTGCCGCAATCCTGGCTTGCCCGTGAAGTTGCATTCGTTCCATTAACTGGCTCGCAAGCCGGATATCTGTTTCAGTCACCCGCCCTTTTGATTTAGTAATATGGCCCATCACCTGAAAAGTACTGCTGAAAAATAGCAGTTGGCGAGACTGATTATTTGCAAAAAAACCTTGGTTTCTCCGTACACTGGCCCTATCAAGCATATGGCCAATAAATAGACCAATGACAATACCCCAGAAGCCTGCTCCAGACACAACACCAAAGATCAGCCCAAGCAATTTTCCCCAATAATGCATATACTCCTCAATTCACCAATGCTCTGAGTGTAGTTTTGCATTATCATACTATTCATTCAGCTCTGTGCCTAACGGCAAGATATACCCTATGGATTTCAAGATGCATCGCGACGGCAAAAGAGCGAATCCCCGGGAGCATAGGTAACTATGTGACCGGGGTGAGTAAGTGCAGCCAACAAAGAGGCAACTTGAAAGATGACGGGATAAGTAAAGGTATGACTTTACACTGGCGTATATTCATCGAGTACGCTAGTCTCTTGAGGTTTGCCCGGCATAATGCCACTGATGACGGAACCGCATAAATATCTATGAAGAAATGTTATCCAACTTTGCTGGCCACAACGGTATGGGCCGCACTTTATGGTCAGCATGCACATGCTGATCTCGCAGCGCAGTGTATGTTGGGGATACCTGTTTATGATCAGCCAATCATTAATGGCGATTTAAATCAACTTCCTATCAATATTCTGGCAGATGATTCACGCGCAGATTATCCGCGTTCTGCTAAATTTATCGGTAATGTTAATATTAAACAGGGTAATAAAACCCTGACCGCCGATCAGGTACAACTTGATCAAACAGAAGATAAAGTTCCGTTAAGAACCGTAACTGCAACGGGCAATGTCCATTATGATGATCCCCTGATTATTCTGAAAGGTCCACGCGCTTGGTCTAATTTAAATAATAAAGATACCGATATGTATCAAGGTGATTATCAGATGGTCGGGCGTCAAGGACGCGGCACCGCAGACAAAATGAAACTGCGTGGTGAAAACCGTTATGCCATTCTGGATAACGGTACTTTTACTTCCTGCCTGCCGGGTAATAATAGCTGGAGCGTTGTCGGCTCCGAAGTCATTCTTGATCGCGAAGAAGAAGTGGCAGAAATATGGAATGCCCGTTTCAGAGTGGCTAACGTTCCCGTATTTTACAGTCCGTATCTTCAATTACCGATCGGTAATAAACGCCGTTCCGGTTTTCTTATTCCTAACGCCAGCTATTCCAAAAATGACGGCTTTGAATTTCTGCTGCCTTATTATTGGAATATTGCACCAAATTATGATGCCACGATTACACCGCACTATATCAGTAAACGTGGTTTAAAACTGGATAATGAATTCCGTTACTTGACCAAAGCAGGCACAGGAACCCTTGCTCTCGACTGGCTGAATAACGACGAACAGTATGTCAAAGACAAAAAGGCAAACACACGTACCGCCAGAGAAAGTGATAATCGCTGGTTATTTTATTGGAGACACAGTGGTGTGATGGATAGGGTATGGCGTTTTAATATCGACTATACCAAAGTCAGTGATCCCGAATATTTTTCTGATTTCAGCTCTCAATATGGTTCCACCACCGATGGCTATGCCACACAAAAATTCAGTCTGGGCTATGCTCAACAAAACTGGAATGCCACGCTATCAACTAAACAGTTCCAAATTTTTTCTAAAGATACCAGTAGAAAAGCTTACAGAGCAGAACCTCAGTTAGATTTGAATTATTACAAAAACGATCTGGGGCCATTTGACCTTAAAGTTTATGGTCAGGCGGCGAAATTTACCAGTGTAGGTAAAAATAACCCGGAAGCAACCCGCTGGCATCTGGAACCCTCCATTAACCTGCCACTCTCCAATGGCTGGGCCAGTATGAATAATGAAGTTAAGCTGATGGCGACTCACTATCAGCAGGATATTCCCAAAGCTACCGAGAATGCTGAATATAAAGAATCTGTTAACCGGGTTCTGCCACAGTTCAAAAGCGAAGCCAAAATGGTATTTGAGCGTTCAACGTATCTGAACAACAATTACACCCAAACGCTAGAACCGCAGGTTCAGTATCTGTATGTGCCATACAAAGACCAAGATAATATCAATAACTTCGACTCATCTTTACTGCAAACTGACTACAGCGGCCTGTTCCGTGACCGCTTTTATGGTGGCCTGGACCGTATTTCATCGGCCAATCAAGTGACTACCGGTCTCACTACCCGTATTTATGATGAAGGTTTGGTTGAACGTTTTAACCTGTCATTAGGTCAAATCTATTACTTTGAACGTCCACGCACCGGTAAAGAAACCATCATCAACAGTAAAGATAGTACCGGCATGATGACCTGGGCAGGTGATACTTACTGGAAAATTAATGATTCCTGGGGCTTGAAAGGGGGTATGCAGTACGATACTCGCCTGAGTAGCGTAACGATGGGAAATGCAGTACTAGAATATCGCCGTGATGAAGACCGACTTGTACAGTTGAACTATCGTTTTGTTGACAGAGATTATATCCAAGCTACAGCTAAGAGTGCTCCGGCTTTCCAGCAAGGGATTTCTCAAGTTGGTCTGGTTGCAAGTTGGCCGTTAAGTGATCGCTGGGGTTTAGTAGGTGCTTACTATTACGATACTAAAGAACAGCAACCAGCAAGTCAGTTAGTGGGTTTGCAGTACAACACTTGTTGCTGGGCAATTAACGTTGGCTATGAACGTAAGATCGTTGGTTGGAAAGACAACAATAGCGAATATGACAACAAATGGTCATTTAACTTTGAACTTCGTGGCTTAAGTAACAATCATAGTTTGGGTAGCAAAAAAATGTTGCAGTCTGGCATCATGCCATACCAACGTGCATTCTGATGCTATACCCTATGGATTTCATTTTGATATTAAACATGATAAATCCGCTATTGCGGAACCTACATATGATGGGAAAAGTATGAAGAACTGGAGAACTCTCATTTTCGGATTGATGTTTTCAGTGAGTACTGCCTTCGCTGCGCCTCAGCAAATGGATAAAATTGCTGCGGTCGTTAATAACGGGGTGGTACTGGAGAGCGACATCAATAACCGCTTACAATCTGTCAAACTGGATGCGCAACATGCTGGCCAGCAAATACCAGATGAACAAACGCTACGTCATCAGATCCTTGAGCGTCTGATTATAGATAATATCCTGCTACAAATGGCAAAACAGATGGGGATCACCATTCCTGATCAAGCATTGGATTCTACAATTGCCAATATTGCAGCCCAGAACCACATCACAGTGGATCAAATGAAACATCGCATTGCTGCTGACGGAATGAGTTTCGATACTTACCGTGATCAGATCCGTAAAGAGATGCTGATAGCAGAAGTGCGCAATAATGAAGTCCGCCGTCGTGTCACCATTTTGCCTCAAGAGATCGATGCCTTAGTTAAACAAATTAGCAGCCAGAATACTAACGATACTGAACTGAATATCAGTCACATTCTGATCCCATTGCCAGAAAATCCTGATCAGGCACAAATGGAAAAAGCCATGACGGTAGTGCAGAAAATTATGTCTGAACTTAAACATGGTGTTGATTTCGGTAAATTGGCTATCGCCTATTCTGCCGATCCACAAGCGCTGAAAGGCGGTAATATGGGTTGGAGTAGGCTTCAGGAGTTACCAACTCTGTTTGCTGAACAACTGCAATTAGCTCAGAAAGGTGCCGTTGTTGGCCCAATTCGTTCCGGTGTTGGCTTCCATATTCTCAAAGTTAATGACATCCGTGGCGGTAATCCAACCATCGCCGTCACTGAAGTTCATGCCCGCCATATTCTATTAAGAACTTCTCCTGTCATGACCGATGATCAAGCGCGTACCAAGTTGCAGCAAATCGCCAGTGATATTCGCAGTGGAAAAACTGATTTTGCCGATGCCGCCAAAGAGTTTTCAGATGATCCAGGCTCCGCCCTGCGTGGTGGTGATCTCGGCTGGACTACCCCTGATATCTACGATCCTGCTTTCCGTGACGCATTAATGCGACTGAACAAAGGTGAAATCAGCCAGCCAGTTCACTCATCTTTTGGTTGGCATCTGATCCAACTGCTGGACACTCACAAAGTTGATAAAACAGATGTCGCTCAGAAAGATCGTGCTTACCGTATGTTGTTCAACCGTAAATTCACCGAAGAAGCACAAAGCTGGATGCAGGAACAACGCGCCTCAGCTTATGTGAAAATTTTAGATGGCAGCGATGCACAACAATAAACCGATTGTTATTACCCCCGGCGAGCCTGCCGGGATTGGGCCTGATTTAACAGTGGCTCTTGCTCAACAAAGTTGGCCAATGCAATTGGTCGCTTGCGCAGACCCCAACCTGCTTCTCGACAGAGCCAGACAACTTAATTTACCTTTGCAACTACAAGAATATTCTGCTGACAAAACCCCCGAACCACAGGCTGCCGGGACGTTGACAATACTGCCAGTTCCTCTTCATGTACCCGCAATCGCTGGCGAATTGAATCAAGAAAACGGTAGATATGTCACCGAAACACTGGCACAAGCTTGTGACGGTTGTTTAAACGGGGAATTTTCAGCATTAGTCACAGGACCAGTTCATAAAGGGAATATCAATGATGCCGGCGTGCCTTTTATCGGCCATACCGAATTCTTTGCCGATCGCAGCGGATGCCAACGAGTCGTCATGATGCTTGCGACAGAAGAACTTCGAGTTGCCCTGGCAACCACGCATCTACCCATTGTTGATGTACCAAAGTCCATCACTTTCGATAGTCTGCGAGAAGTGATTACTATTCTTAACCATGACTTAAAAACAAAGTTTGGCCTGGCAAAACCCTGTATTTATGTTTGCGGTCTGAATCCTCATGCGGGAGAAGGCGGCCATATGGGACGGGAAGAGATTGATGTTATTATTCCTGCGTTAGCCAGTCTGAGAGCAGAAGGCATCGTGCTGGAAGGCCCTTTACCGGCAGATACTTTGTTTCAACCTAAATATCTTCAACATGCAGACGCCGTACTCTCGATGTATCACGACCAGGGATTACCCGTGTTAAAATACCAAGGTTTTGGCAGAGCAGTGAATATTACATTGGGCCTGCCGTTCATCCGGACTTCGGTCGATCATGGCACAGCACTGGAACTGGCCGGGACAGGTCAAGCTGATGTGGGAAGCTTTATCACCGCATTAAATTTAGCAATTAAAATGATACAAAACAGTAATGAATAACAGAGTCCACCAAGGGCACTTTGCCCGTAAACGTTTCGGGCAGAACTTCTTAACCGATCAATTTGTCATTGATAGTATTGTTGCCGCTATCAATCCACAACCCGGCCAAGCAGTGTTAGAAATTGGCCCCGGTCTTGGTGCATTGACAGAACCGGTCGGCGAACGTATGGATAAAATGACCGTGGTTGAACTCGACCGCGATTTAGCCGCACGTCTACAAGTTCATCCACAATTAAAAGATAAACTGACCATCATCCAGCAAGACGCCATGACGGTTAATTTTGGCGAATTGTCTCAGCAAAGAGGGAAGCCGCTACGCGTCTTTGGTAATTTACCTTATAATATTTCCACGCCGTTAATGTTCCACCTTTTCAGCTATACTGATGCTATTGATGATATGCATTTTATGTTACAAAAAGAGGTGGTAAACCGTCTGGTATCTGGCCCCGGAAGTAAAGCTTTCGGGCGTTTGAGTGTCATGGCCCAATATTATTGTCAGGTTATCCCTGTGCTGGAAGTACCGCCAACCGCGTTTACTCCCGCACCTAAAATCGATTCAGCCGTTGTACGTCTGATACCGCACAAAAGCATACCTCACCCCGTCAAAAATATTCGTATGCTGAGCCGGATCACGACTCAAGCTTTCAACCAACGGCGTAAAACTATCCGTAACAGCCTCGGTGATCTTTTTACTGTAGAGCAGCTAACAGAACTTGGTATCGATCCAAGTACTCGTGCAGAGAATATTTCTGTTGAGCAGTACTGTAAAATGGCAAACTGGCTATCAGAACAACCTGAAATGCAGTCATAACAGGAGTCAATTATGATTAATACGCCCAGGGTTTCTATTCAGGTACAAAGTGTTTATGTAGAAAGCCAATCGTGTCCCGATCAACAGCGTTTCGTTTTTGCCTATACAATTACTATTCGAAATCTTGGGCGTGAACTGGTTCAGTTAATTAATCGTTACTGGCTGATTACCAATAGCGATAGCCATCAAACGGAAGTTCAAGGGGAAGGTGTTGTTGGTGAGCAACCCATAATCCAGCCAGGTACCGAATACCGTTACACCAGCGGCGCGATATTGGAAACACCCTTGGGTACTATGGAAGGCCATTATGAAATGGTTGACCACAATGGCGAACCATTTCGCGTTGCCATTCCGGTTTTCCGTCTGGCTATCCCAACGCTAATTAATTGATTATGCCTACATATCTCATTGGTGATATTCATGGCTGCTACCGTGAATTACGTGCTTTATTAACGAATGCTAATTTTGATCCTAAAAAGGATACATTGTGGTTAACAGGGGATTTAGTTGCCCGAGGCCCAAACTCTCTTAAAGTTCTCCGATATGTTAAACAGTTAGGTTCAGCCGTAAGAATGGTATTAGGTAATCACGATCTCCATTTATTGGGCGTTTATGCCGGGATCAGCCGTAATAAACCTAAAGATAAAATTGATACGTTACTATCTGCACCAGATGCCGATGAATTAATTAATTGGCTACGTAAACAACCATTACTACAGTTCGATGATGATCTAAAACTGCTCATGACACATGCCGGTATTACGCCTCAATGGGATTTGGAAACAGCCAAAATGTGTGCCAGCGAAGTTGAAACCATGCTCAACAGTAGCTGTTACCCTCTGTTTCTCAATTCCATGTATGGGGATATGCCAAACAACTGGTCACCAGAACTCTCTGGGCTGGCACGTTTACGTTTCAGTACTAATGCATTGACACGTATGCGTTACTGTTTTCCAAATGGTCAGTTAGACATGTTGTGCAAAGATAAGCCCGAAAACGCGCCTGCGCCGCTAAGACCTTGGTTTGAACTGGAACGTCAGATCCCATCAGAGTATGCCATCGTTTTTGGTCACTGGGCATCATTGGAAGGCCAGGGAACACCCGAAAGGTTTTATGCATTAGATACAGGCTGTTGTTGGGGAGGACAACTGACGATGTTGCGTTGGGAAGATAAGCAATATTTTACACAATCATCGTTACCGGCAGTAAAACAGCATTAAGCCAGACACGCCGTGAAAAAAGCTCATCGGCGTGTTCTATCAATTAGAGACGACGTTGCAAAATCTCAAAACAGTAGCTGTGAGAATTTAATTCATCGGCATCATGGTACTCAGTAAATACAGAATCCCATTCATCCGGTTCATAGTCAGGAAAATGTGTATCACCTATCACTTCTGCATCGATGTGAGTCAGGTACATACGACTCGCTCGTGAAATAAATTGGCCATAAACTTTACCACCACCCATGACCATAACCTCTTCTGCATCACCTGCTACAGCCAGTGCTTCATCAACTGAACTGACCCAAGTTACACGCTCGTCATTACCCAGCTGACTACTCAATACAATATTGAGTCGGCCGGGTAACGGGCGACCTATGGATTCATAAGTCACCCTCCCCATAATAACGGGTTTATTCAATGTATTACGTTTAAACCAGTCTAGATCCCCCGGTAGATTCCACGGCATTTTATTCTCCATGCCGATAACCCGATCCATAGCTAAAGCAGCGATCAAGCTGATATTCATTAAGCCACCTTAATAGGCAAATAGTATAAAAATTGATGACACTATACGGAAAGGGATGTACCCAGTCGATAGGCTCAACGCTTTCTTAAGTACAAAAGATTAATTTATACTTGGTTTATTACTTAAGACATTTATTGATCAAAATAATAACAAAGCTAATATTAACCATAGGGTACATTATGCTGGAAACATCACTAGTCGTCATCATTATCTCAACGTTGGGTATGCTCTCTCCCGGCCCCGATTTCTTTCTGGTAGTCAAAAATGCCATACGTTATCAACGTTCTGCCGCCATGATGACAGTTGCGGGCTTAATCGCCGCTATCACTTGTCATATGGCTTACTGTGTCGCCGGGTTGGCTATTGTTATCACCACAACGCCGTGGCTATTTAATCTGATGAAATATGCCGGAGCGGCTTATCTTATTTGGATCGGGATCAATAGCTTGCTTTCTCGCGGAGGCAATAGCATTCTCCTAGACAATCAGCCACGACAGATTATCACTTTCAAAAAAGCGTTTATGCAGGGGTTTTTATGTAATTTGCTCAATCCCAAAGCAACGTTGTTCTTCCTGGCAATATTTACTCAGTTGCTAAATATCAATTCTGGTGTTAACGAAAAATTGTGGTATGCCTCTATTATCTGGGGATTGTCGGTCATCTATTGGCCACTGTTAGTCATATTGATCCAAAGCACACCGGTACGCCGCAGATTAGCTAAGGCTCAGAAGATCATCGATAAACTACTTGGCATTGTTTTGATTGGTTTAGGTGTCAAAGTGGCACTGGGATAAATAAATCATAACCCCAGCCACTGCTGGGGTCTGGTCAGAGACTAACTATTAATCATCGCATGCATTTCCTGTACAGAAATCACCTGCTCAGTTGGATCGGCACTCAGTGCCATTGTTGTAGCAAATCCACCATTTAATGTGGTGTCATAATGCACTTTATATTGCAGTGCACTACGGCGAATAAGTTTGGAATCCTCAATCGCCTGACGACCCGCAGTCGTGTTTACAATATAGCTATATTCACCATTTTTGGTTCTATCCTGAATATGCGGACGCCCTTCGTGAACTTTATTCACCAGACGAGGGTTAATCCCCGCTTCACCTAGCACAACCGCAGTACCGTGAGTCGCATCCAGTTCAAAGCCCTGTTTCAGCAACTTAGCGGCCAAATCCACAACCCGGCCTTTATCACCTTCACGCACGGACAAAAGTGCTCTACCATTTTGCGGCATTCTGGCGTTACATCCCAATAGTGCCTTTGAGAAAGCTTCGGCAAATGTACGCCCAACCCCCATCACTTCTCCAGTTGACCGCATTTCAGGCCCAAGAATCGGATCCACACCAGGGAATTTGTTGAAAGGCAATACAACTTCTTTCACTGAATAGTATGGTGGAATGATCTCCTGAGTTGCATCTTGCTCAACCAGAGATTGACCAACCATCACACGAGCCGCAACTTTCGCCAGTGGTAAACCGGTCGCTTTAGAAACAAATGGCACAGTACGAGCCGCACGCGGATTGACTTCAATCAGATAAACTTCGTCATTCTTGACAGCAAACTGGACATTCATCAAGCCACGTACACCCAATTCAAACGCCAGTTCTTCTACCTGCTGACGCATGACATCCTGGATTTCCTGACTTAGGGTGTAAGCAGGCAGTGAACAAGCTGAGTCGCCGGAATGCACACCGGCCTGTTCAATATGTTCCATAATGCCGCCGATTAATACACGCTCACCATCACAGATAGCGTCAACATCCACTTCTACTGCATCATCAAGGAAACAATCAAGCAATACTGGGGCATCATTAGAGACATTGACCGCCGTCTGGAAGTAACGACGTAGGTCAACTTCGTCATATACGATTTCCATCGCACGGCCACCCAAAACATAGGATGGACGAACCACCAACGGATAACCCAGAATATTTGCCTTCTCAACTGCCCGTTCTATCGTGGTCACTGTGGCATTTTCGGGTTGTTTCAGGCCGAGGCGATTTACCGCCTGTTTGAAACGTTCACGGTCTTCCGCACGATCAATCGCATCCGGGCTGGTACCAATAATGGGAACACCGGCAATTTCCAGTTCACGAGCTAATTTCAGCGGAGTCTGCCCACCATATTGAACAATCACCCCTTTTGGCTGCTCAACACGCACAATCTCAAGAACATCTTCCAAAGTCACCGGTTCGAAATAGAGACGGTCCGAAGTATCGTAATCTGTTGAAACGGTTTCCGGGTTACAGTTCACCATGATGGTTTCATACCCATCTTCACGCAGTGCCAAGGCCGCATGAACACAACAATAGTCGAATTCAATCCCCTGCCCAATACGATTAGGGCCACCACCCAATACCATGATTTTTGGCTTGTCACTATTCGGATTAGCCTCACACTCATCTTCATAAGTGGAATACATGTATGCAGTATCAGTGGCAAATTCTGCCGCACAGGTATCAACTCGCTTGTAAACCGGATACAGATTATATTTGTGGCGCAGTTTGCGGATCTCTTTTTCGGCCACACCGACCAGTTTCGCCAAACGTGCATCAGCAAAACCTTTACGCTTCAGATGGCGCAGGAAGTCGGCCGTCAAGCTGTTAATGCCCTGCTCTGCTACTTGCTCTTCCAATCGCACGAGTTCTTCAATTTGCACTAAGAACCAGCGATCAATATCAGTCAGGTTAAAAACACCATCAACAGACATACCCGCACGGAAAGCATCCGCGATATACCAGATACGCTCAGCACCTGCATCTTTTAATTCGCGACGAATTTTAGTCAATGCTTCTGGATCATCTAAACTGACTTTCGGGTCAAAACCGGTTGCCCCCACTTCCAAACCACGCAATGCTTTTTGCAGAGATTCTTGCTGAGTGCGACCAATCGCCATCACCTCACCAACAGATTTCATCTGGGTTGTCAGACGATCATTGGCTCCAGCAAATTTCTCGAAATTAAAGCGAGGAACTTTAGTCACTACGTAGTCGATAGAAGGTTCAAAGGAAGCTGGCGTGCGACCACCAGTGATATCATTCATCAATTCATCAAGGGTATAGCCCACAGCCAATTTAGCGGCAATTTTAGCGATCGGGAAACCTGTCGCTTTCGAAGCCAGCGCAGAAGAGCGAGAAACGCGTGGATTCATTTCGATGATAACTAAACGGCCATTTTTTGGGTTCACCGCAAACTGTACGTTAGATCCCCCAGTTTCTACACCGATTTCACGCAATACCGCCATCGAAGCGTTACGCATGATTTGATACTCTTTATCCGTCAGCGTTTGCGCCGGGGCGACCGTGATGGAATCACCGGTGTGAATCCCCATTGCATCAAAGTTTTCAATAGAGCAGACGATAATGCAGTTATCGTTTTTATCCCGCACAACTTCCATTTCATACTCTTTCCAACCAATCAGAGATTCATCAATCAAGAGTTCGTTGGTTGGTGAAAGATCCAGGCCACGCTCACAAATTTCCTCGAATTCTTCGCGGTTATAGGCAATACCACCACCGCTTCCGCCCATAGTAAAGGAAGGACGGATAATACAAGGAAAACCGACTTGATCAGCAACTGCCAGCGCTTCTTCCATTGAATGAGCGATACCAGAACGCGGAGTTTCCAAGCCAATCTTTTTCATTGCTATATCGAAACGGCGGCGATCTTCCGCTTTGTCAATCGCATCTGCGGTAGCGCCAATCATGGTAACGCCAAACTCTTCCAGTACTCCCTGACGCTCTAGTTCTAGCGCACAGTTGAGTGCAGTTTGTCCGCCCATTGTTGGCAGAATCGCATCGGGACGCTCTTTTTCAATGATTTTACGTACCACTTCCCAGTGGATCGGCTCAATGTAAGTGGCATCGGCCATTTCTGGATCAGTCATAATAGTAGCAGGGTTCGAGTTCACCAGAACGACACGATAACCTTCTTCCCGTAACGCTTTACAAGCTTGTGCTCCTGAGTAGTCGAATTCACAAGCCTGACCAATAACAATTGGACCCGCTCCCAGGATCAGGATACTTTTAATATCAGTACGTTTTGCCATTTTATTTTCTCCTGATTACTTGGTGTTATGACGATTATTTTTCTGACAATACTGCTCAATGAGTTCAATAAAGTGATCAAATAACGATGCAGTCTCATGTGGACCGGGGCTAGCTTCTGGGTGCCCCTGGAAGCTAAATGCAGGTTTATCGGTATGATGAATCCCTTGCAACGTGCCATCAAACAGAGATTTATGAGTAACGCGCAAATTTGACGGCAGTGATTTTTCATCCACGGCAAAGCCGTGGTTTTGTGCAGTAATCATTACAACATTACATTCAAGATCTTTCACCGGATGGTTACCACCATGATGGCCGAATTTCATTTTCATCGTTTCAGCGCCACTGGCTAACGCCAACAATTGGTGTCCAAGACAGATACCAAAAATCGGAATTTCTGTCTCAAGCAGGGTTTTGATTGCGTCGATTGCATAACCACAAGGCGCCGGATCTCCTGGCCCATTGGACAAGAAAATACCATCCGGATTCAGTTTCAGTACATCTTCCGCCGATGTCTGGGCAGGAACAACTGTCAGGCGGCAGCCACGATCCACCAACATTCGCAAGATATTACGTTTTGCACCAAAGTCATAAGCAACAACATGATAAGGCAGATCCTGTTCTTGCTTATCTTCCGGTAATCCCCCCGCCAGCTTCCAGCTCCCCTGTAACCACGGATAAATCTGTTTAGTTGTCACCTCTTTTGCTAAATCCATCCCCTCCAGCCCCGGAAACGCTTGTGCTTTTTCCAGTGCAACCTGAGCGTCAATCTGTTTACCTGCTATAATACAACCATTCAGTGAACCCTTTTCTCTTAACAAACGCGTCAGTTTACGGGTATCGATATCTGCTATCGCAACAATATTATGACGTTTAAGGTAATCGGAAAGCGTTTCTTCGCAGCGGAAGTTACTGGTCAACAGTGGTAGATCACGAATCACTAGCCCTTGGGCTTGTACTTTTAGTGATTCTTTATCGACTGAGTTAACACCGACATTACCAATATGGGGATAAGTAAGAGTGACAATTTGGCGGGAATAGGAAGGGTCTGTGAGAATTTCTTGATATCCGGTCATCGAGGTATTGAAAACCACTTCCCCAACTGCCGCCCCTTCCGCACCTATGGCACGACCGTGGAATTGGGTTCCATCTTCCAGAACCAATATAGCTGACTTAATCAAAACACCCTCCAAAGAATAATTACTCGCAATTAGTGCATATTAATTCAGATTTATTCCTCAAAATCAATGCAAAAGCTGCTTTTTAGGCAAAATTTTGGCAAATTGCGCGCATTCTAATGATGAGAGGGAGAGTTGTCTACAAAAAATGTTACTTTTCTTATTTTTTTGCACACTTCGCCAGACAGACCAATGAAATAAGACTGAAAATAGCAATAAAGTTAATTTATAAAATGGTAATTAGCATAGAAGATTTGATTTTCAGATGAAAAGTTGAAAATAATCACAAAAAGGAGAAGAAAGCAGAAAGTTAAGGTTATAAATAAGACAAAAATAGAAGAAATAAACCAAAAAACAATAGGATTAAACAAAGAAATTAAAAATCGCACAATAAAATATTTAATTATGCGATATCAATAAGTTACAAAAATAGCTTTTTAAAGTAAATCGAGATTTAGTACATCTTTCATATCAAAAAGGCCACTATTTTTACCACTTAGCCATAGAGCAGCCTTTACCGCGCCATTTGCAAACGTCATCCGACTGGAAGCCTTATGAGTTATCTCTACTCTCTCCCCAATATCTGCAAACATAGCGGTATGCTCACCCACGATATCCCCGGCACGGATAGTCGCAAAACCAATACTTTTCGGATCACGTTCACCGGTATAACCTTCACGGGCATAGACAGCACACGCTTTAAGATCCCGCCCCAAAGCATGAGCAATGGACTCCCCCATTGCTAAAGCTGTTCCTGATGGTGCATCCACTTTATGGCGGTGATGTGCTTCAATAATTTCGATATCACTATACTCGCCCATCACTTTCGCTGCTTTTTCCAATAATTTAAGCACCAGATTTACACCAACACTGAAATTCGCGGCAAATACAATCGGGATATCAGCAGAAGCCTCTTTAATTGCCTGTTTACCAGCCTCATCAAAGCCAGTTGTACCGATCACTATCGCTTTACCGTTCTGGCGACAAATTTCAAGATGAGTCAACGTTCCTTCCGGGCGGGTAAAATCGATAAGGATATCAAAATCATCAACGATACTTTTCAGGTCATCACAAACAGTCACACCGGTATGACCAATACCCGCCAACTCTCCGGCATCTGCGCCAATCAGAGAAGAACCGGAGCGTTCCAAAGCTGCACCAAGAGCAACACCATCTATTTGATATATGGCCTGAATCAACTGACGTCCCATACGCCCACCAGCGCCAACAATAGCAACACGAATATCTGTATCAGCCATAAGCCCTCACTATGAAGTTAGTCCTTTTCCTGATTTAACACAATGATCAGTCAGATGAATATTTTAAATAAAATGTTTTAAATAAAGAATATTTGCAATACTTTATCCTTATTTATACCCGTCATCTTTCAAGTTGCCTCTTTGTTGGCTGCACTCGCTCACCCCGGTCACATCGTTATCTATGCTCCCGGGGATTCACTCCCTTGCCGTCGCGATCCATCTTGAAATCCATAGGGTATATATTGATAATTTAGCTAATTTCTTTAACTTCAACACGTAACTCTTTTGGCACTTCAAATACAATATTTTCTTCTCTACCGTGTAATTCTTGGACGGAATCAGCACCAAGATATTTCAGGCGTTCAATAACTTGCTGAACTAAAATATCCGGTGCCGAAGCGCCCGCAGTTACGCCAACCAAAGAGATGCCGGTAATCCACTCTTCTTTAATATCCTCAGCGGAATCTATCAGGTAAGCAGGTTTACCAACCCGCTGAGCTAACTCAGCAAGGCGATTAGAGTTAGATGAATTCTTCGAACCCACAACCAAGACAACATCGGCGTCAGACGCCAGATCCCGTACCGCTTCCTGGCGGTTAGTCGTCGCATAGCAGATATCATCTTTACGGGGACCAACGATGTTTGGGAATCGTGCATTAAGTGCATCAATCACTTCTGAAGTATCATCAACAGATAATGTGGTTTGAGTCATAAAACATATGTTGTCTTCATCTTTGACTTTCAAGTTCCATACATCTTCCGGAGATTCAACCAGATACATTCCACCTTCCGCATTGTTGTACTGACCCATTGTACCTTCAACTTCGGGATGTCCAGCGTGACCAATCAGAATAGCTTCTTTGCCCTTGCGGCTGGCTCTTGCTACCTCCATATGGACTTTAGTCACTAGAGGACAAGTCGCATCGAACAACATTGTCAAATTGCGAGAACGCGCTTCAGCACGAATAGCCTGTGAAACACCATGTGCCGAAAAAATCAGAATCGCATCATCCGGTACTTCTGAAATTTCTTCAATAAAGATAGCACCCCGCTTGCGCAGGTTATCTACAACATAACGGTTATGCACAACTTCATGACGAACGTAGATCGGCGCACCATATAATTCCAGTGCGCGCTCTACAATACTGATAGCACGGTCAACACCGGCACAAAAACCGCGGGGGTTAGCCAGCAATATCTGCATGGTTTTCCTCCAATCGTGGATCAATTTCCAACACTTCAATTTCAAACGTGACGTTCTGCTCAGCTAACGGGTGATTGAAATCAACAGTCACAGATTCTTCTGTTACGGCTTTGACTATGCCCGGCATTTCACTGCCATTCATTGCCGTAAATAACATTATAGTGCCAATTTCAGGAATACCCGTTTCAGCAAAATCACGCGGAGTAAAATATTGGATCAGATCAGGATTTGGTTTACCAAATACATTCTCACCAGCCAGAGTAAAGGTATGTTTATCTCCGTCTTTTAGCCCAGTAAGCTGCTGTTCCAAAGGTGAAGAAAGGGTTCCATCACCTAAACGAAATAATGCAGGTTTGCCCTGAGTGTGAGTGGAATCGACAATAGAGCCATCTTGCAGTTTTAAAGTGAAGTGCAGTAAAACTGCACTATTCGCCTGCACCTGGTTTGACATATTACTTATCCCACTTTGATGGTCTTTTCATCCGGGCTTAGAAAGCTATCAATGATAACCAATCCAGCCCCGATGCATATCGCCATATCAGCGATATTAAAAGTTGGAAAGTGCCAATCACCGACATAAAAATCAATAAAATCGATGACAAAACCATGAACCAACCGGTCAAACAGATTACCCAATGCTCCACCAATAATCAGGGCATAAGCGATATTACTCAGTTTCTTCTTTGCACTGGCACGATACATCATCACCATCAGTACAACTGAAATAGCAACGGCAATGAATGCAAAGAACCAACGCTGCCAACCATCTTTCTCTGCAAGGAAACTGAAAGCCGCCCCAAAATTCTGGGCATAAGTCAGATTAAAATAAGGTATCAATGGAACGGATTCATACAGATGAAAGTGTTGCAACACTAGCTGCTTACTACCCAGATCCAAAATCAATACCACAACAACTAACCAAAGCCAGCGAAGGCCGGTGGAGCAAATGGGTTTATTCATCAGGCAAACTTACGCTCTTCGCCGTTACCGGCAACATTAGTTACACAGCGGCCACAAAGTTCTGCTTGTTCCGCCACCAATCCCACATCTTTAGCGTAATGCCAGCAACGAGGACATTTTTCGCCATCCGCTTTGCGGAAAGCAATTTTCAGACTACCGATTTCGCTTTGTTGCGCATCTTCACCAGCCTGCTCATAATCTGCAACAACAACCTGAGATGTTAGCAGAACAAAACGCAATTCATCTCCGAGGCTATTCAGTTTGTCCGCCAATTCATTATCGGCGTACAGCGTCACTGCGGCTTCCAGTGAACTACGGATATGTTTGTCTGCACGTGCCTGCTCCAGCACTTTGTTAACCTCACCACGCACAGCCAACAAATCAGCCCAGAAAACATCATTCATTGGTTCTCCTGCGGCCAGACCAAACAAACCGTCGTACCACTCTTCGGTAAATACATATTGAGCACGTTTGCCAGGCAACTCATTCCAAACTTCATCAGCAGTAAAGGAGAGGATAGGTGCCATCCAGCGAACCAATGCTTCCGCAATATGATACAGCGCAGTCTGACAACTGCGACGAGCCAAACTATCGCTCTTAGCGGTGTATTGACGGTCTTTAATGATATCGAGATAGAACGATCCCATCTCCACCGAACAGAATTGCATCATACGTTGAACAACGGTGTGGAAATCATATCTATCGTAACATTTGGTAATGTCCGCCTGCGCCGCTTGAGCACGCCCCACAGCCCAACGATCCAACACAGCCATCTCTTCTGGTTTAACCCTATGCTGTTCAGGATCGAAACCATTCAGGTTTGCCAGCAGGAAACGCGCCGTGTTACGGATACGACGATATGCATCAGCAGAGCGTTTCAAGATCTCATCGGATACCGCAATTTCACCGGTGTAATCGGTAGAAGCAACCCATAGACGCAGAATATCTGCCCCTAATTTATCCATGACATCCTGCGGACTGATGGTATTACCGATAGATTTAGACATCTTACGGCCCTGACCATCCACAGTGAAACCATGCGTTAACACCTGACGGTAAGGTGCTTTACCTTTTATTGCCGTTGAGATCATCAGGGAAGACATAAACCAGCCACGGTGCTGATCTGAGCCTTCAAGATAGATATCCGCAGCATTACCTTGGAATTCAGGGCGAACATCAACCACCGATGCGTGGGTTGATCCCGAATCGAACCAGACATCCAACGTATCAAAAATTTTGACATAGTTAGCCGCATCATCACCTAACAGTTCGGCTGGCTCCAGATCCCACCACGCCTGAATACCGTCAACTTCAACACGTTTTGCAACTTCTTCCATCAATTCGATAGTACGTGGATGAAGCTCTTCCGTCTCTTTATGGACAAAAAGAGACATCGGCGTACCCCAAGTACGTTGACGTGAAATACACCAGTCAGGACGGTTTTCAACCATTGCCTCAATACGGGCCTGACCCCAACCCGGTATCCACTGAACCCCTTTGATCTCTTGCAACGATTGTTTACGCAGACCATTTTGATCCATGCTGACAAACCACTGCGGCGTAGCACGGAAAATGATAGGTGTCTTGTGACGCCAGCAGCAGGGGTAACTATGCTGTAATTTTTCCAAATGCAACAATGCATTGTTTTCACTCAGGATATTCAGCACAATATCATTCGCCTTAAAGACAAACATGCCATCCAGAGAAGGATAAGTACCGGGTAGATAACAACCATTAGGTCCAACCGGATTTGCAACTTCCAAATCATATTTCTGACCGAGAACAAAGTCGTCCGGGCCGTGACCTGGGGCCGTATGCACAGCACCGGTACCTGCATCCAAAGTCACGTGATCACCCAGTACAACCGGTGAATCAAAACCCATAAATGGATGTTTAAAGCGCAATAACTCCAACGCAGCACCCGCACAATTCCCTAGCACTGTCCACGAGGTTATACCCGCACGCTGCATCACACTTTCTACCAAATCAGCAGCCAGGATCAGGCATTCACCCTCAATCTGTACTAATTGATAGCTAAATTCAGCATGCAAAGCGATCGCTCGGTTAGCCGGCAACGTCCACGGCGTGGTTGTCCAGATAACCAAAGAGACCGGTTGATCTGGTGCCTGCACACCAAATTTCTCACAAACGGCAGCTGCATTAACCGCATTAAAACGCACGTCAATCGATGGCGAAATTTTGTCGTAATACTCAACTTCAGCTTCGGCCAGTGATGAACGGCAATCGGTACACCAGTGAACAGGCTTGGCACCTTTCAACAAATGACCATTAGCGATAATACGGCTCAATGCGCGAATAATGTCAGCTTCGGTCTTAAAATCCATAGTCAAATATGGCCGTTCCCAATCACCTAATATGCCCAGACGGATAAAGTCTTTCTTCTGACCTTCGATTTGCTCTTTGGCATATTTGCGGCACTCGGCACGAAATTCAGCGGCGGAAAATTTTTCCCCCGGCTTACCAATAATCTGCTCAACCTTAAGCTCAATGGGTAAACCGTGGCAATCCCAACCAGGGATATATGGCGAATCATATCCCGCCATTCCTTTGGATTTAATAATAATATCTTTGAGAATCTTATTGACTGAGTGACCAATATGAATACTGCCATTCGCATAAGGAGGGCCGTCATGCAGAATAAATGTTTTTTTACCGGCTTTTGCTTTACGAATTACCTGATACAACTCATCTTTGTACCAACGTTTTAACATATCTGGTTCGCGCTTTGCTAAATCTCCGCGCATTGGAAACCCTGTTTCTGGCAGATTCAGGGTGTTTTTATAGTCACTCATTCGATTCTCAATTCCAATTTTCCGCTAGATACATGACACAGGTAGCTGCTTAAAAAATTCCTTCGCAGCAACCAAATCATTCGCAATTTGCTGCTTGAGTGCATCAAGGGAAGCAAACCGCTGTTCATTACGCAATTTTTTGCGTAACACCACATCAATATAACGCCCATAGAGATCCATTTGGGTATCAATTAGATGTACTTCAAGTTGTTGACCCTGACCAGAGACTGTTGGACGTGTACCAATATTGGCAACACCCGGTAAAGGCTGGTCTCCCAAACCATAGACTTCAACAACATAAACGCCGTGTACCGGAACCACTAATCGTTTTAACGGCAAATTTGCTGTTGGAAAACCAATAGTGCTCCCTAGTCGCTTACCATGAACGACCCGGCCACAAATGCTGTATGGATGTCCCAATAATGTTTCGGCTAATACCAAATCATCATCTTGCAGTGCTTGACGGATAGCTGTGCTGCTAATCCGTAAACCATCATCACAAAAACTTTCACTGCTGGTCACATCAAAGCCGTATGTCTCACCGGCTCGCTGCAAAAAGGCAAAATCACCACTGCGAGATTGACCAAAACGAAAGTCGTCTCCTACAGCGAGAAACTTAACACCCAATTTTTCCACCAGCAACCGTGAAACAAAGGCTTCTGGCGTATTTGCCGCAAAATTTCTATCAAATTTCACGCATAATAAATAATCCACTCCACATTGGGCGAGATATTTGGCTTTATCCCTCAATCTCGTTAGACGCGCAGGAGCATTACCCTTAGCAAAAAACTCCAAAGGTTGTGGTTCAAAAATCATGACCATTACTGGTAATCCCAGACGCTGCCCTTCGTGTTTTAAGTGTTTCAGTAGTGCCTGATGACCTCTGTGGACACCATCAAAATTACCAATCGTCAACACGCAACCGCGGTGACATGTCCGGATATTACGTATACCGCGAATTAGCTCCATAGCTGGCTCAATACCCTGGAAATTACCAAATTATACCTTGTACAAAGCTCAAGGTTAACCCACCATCATAAGATGATTTAAATCAATAGCCCTGATTCATACAACAAAAACGAGCAGGAATCCCGAAAAATATTCATTTTATTTCTATCTGGACTATTCAATGAGATTTTTATTGTGAAAGACTGTATTCCCACTAAGTAAACTGATAAAATCCTGCGCCATCACAACGAAACAAGTTGCCGCGGTACAACGGCGCTTATTTGCACAAATCCATTGACAAAAGAAGGTTGAACAGGCATATTCCTCGGCCTTTGAATTGTCCTCGATAGAATATATTTGGGAGTTGGACCTTGGCTAATATCAAATCAGCTAAGAAACGCGCCATACAGTCTGAAAAACGTCGTCAGCATAACGCTAGCCGTCGTTCTATGGTGCGTACCTTTATCAAGAAGGTATATGCTGCTATCGCTACTGGCGATAAAGAAGCTGCGCAGAAAGCATTTCATGACATGCAACCTATTGTCGATCGCCACGCCTGTAAGGGTCTGATCCACAAAAACAAAGCAGCACGTCATAAATCTAATCTGACAGCGCAAATCAACGCAATGTAATAATTTGCGTTTGAGTTACTGAAAAACCGGCCTGCGCCGGTTTTTTTGTGTTTGCAGTTACTATCAATTATTTTTTAAGTACGCTTCTTAGATAGCACATTAAACAACGCAGAAAAATCTTTATTACATACCCTTTGAACAGCCGGGTGTTGAATCATTCGCTCAGCAAAAATCACATAATACTCTTCCTGCACGGCATCCAACCGACCAATCTCGGCAATATCATTATCTGTAAAAATATCATTGGTATACAAAGATGGCGCCACGAAAATCGCATTATGATACATACCAAACGCTTTCATTAACGCAGCATCATCAAACTCACCTAATACTTCAACCTGAAGATTTTTATTACGTATCCAAGTCAACAACTTACGCCCCAACATAGAGCGACGCCCTGGAACCAATAAACGACGTTCCTCCAAACATTCGGGGAAAGGTTTTTCCGGGATAGGTTGTCGGCAGAAGAAACTCACATCACATTCACCCAGTTTTACCGAGAACAACCCTTCCTGTTGGGAAGAATCCACCGGGCAATCAGACAATATCATATCGAGTTTGTGCTGGCTGAGTTGTTCCAGCAACAACTCATGGGTTGATTCAAAACAACGTAGATGAATCTGCTCATGTTCCACAACCGCCGTTTTCAATACCTGGCTAACCAGACGTTTGGACAGTGCATCAGCAACACCAACATCAAATAAAAGATTAGATTCACGGCTGTAATTAACGATATCCAACATCTCCTGGCTTAGCATAAACATCTTATCCGCATAGCGGAAAATAAGCTGTCCTAGCTCTGATGGCACTAATCCCCTGCCCTGACGTTTGAACAGTTTCCCTCCCAGACGCTCCTCCAGCGCTTTTATCTGTCCTGTGATCGTTTGAGGTGTTAGATAAAGCGCTTCTGCCGCCCCAACCACTGATCCTTCCTTGCAAACATGCCAGAAATAATAGAGATGATTAAAATTCAGATGTGACACCCGCATACGTTTTTCCTTATGTATCGCTTACGTCTGGTAGACAACGCCTGCCATACATTACTAATCCACCGTCTCCCGGTGATTTTCTGTTTTTTCACTACATAAAGTATCCGCGATACAATTTGAGTTGTTGTACCGCAAATACAAAAATGATGAGTCAGTCCAGAAATTTTCTCTAAAATGTAGAACTTCATTTGGCTAAGTTAATGAATTTATCCCCACTCTGCCATCACTTTTTCTTTGGTAAGACCATTCGTAACAAGCCATACCCTATAAACGCAGCGATGGTTGAACCCATCAGAATGCCAAGACGGGAATAGACACTGAAAGATTCATCCGCTCCTTCAAAAGCCAATCCTGAAATAAAGATAGACATAGTAAAGCCGATTCCACAAAGAACAGAAACCGCAAATATCTGTTTAAGATTAATCTGCTGTGGCAATTTAGCAAATCCGATCTTAATAGAAATATAGCTAAAAAGAAAAATGCCCAATGGCTTACCAAGAAACAGAGCCACAGCAATACCTAACGGTAATATATCGGTCAAACCATTTAACGTAACGCCATTCAGGGCTACACCTGCATTGGCAAATGCAAATAATGGCAAAATGAGATACGCCACCCAAGGATGCAAACCGTGCTCAAGTAATTCAGATGGTGAATGACCATTCTGACCACGCAGAGGAATCAGAAAACCAACAATGACGCCGGCTAGTGTTGCATGAACACCCGATTTCAAGATGCAAACCCAAAGGATAGTGCCAACAGCCAGATAAGCCGATGTTTTTTCGACACCGCGCCAATTCATCCAAACCAGCAAAGCAATCATTGCCGCTGACAATCCAAGCGCCACAAGAGAAACTGTTTTGGTATAAAACAGAGCGATAATCACGATAACGCCCAGATCATCAATAATCGCAAGTGCCAACAAGAAAACCTTGAGTTCTGTTGGTACTCGCTTAGACAATAGCGCCATCACACCCAAGGCAAAAGCAATATCGGTTGCCGCAGGAATAGCCCAACCCTGACGGGTAAACTCATCATTGCCATTAAAGAGTAGATATATTAGTGCCGGAGCGACCATACCACCTATCGCCGCTATCACCGGAAATAGTGCCTTATCACGCCCTGCCAAAGAGCCTTCCAACAGTTCCCGTTTTACTTCCAAACCAACAATCAAAAAGAAGACCGCCATCAAGCCATCATTAATCCACAACAACAAAGGCTTATTGATCTCCAGTGCAGCGAATTGTACTGCCACCGAAATATTAAGAAATTGCTGATAAATACCCTGTAATGGCGAGTTTGCCATTATCAACGCAATAATGGCAGTGATGATAAGAAGAAGCCCTCCAGCCGCTTCTAATTTCAGGAATTGACGAATAATTGCTGTCACGATGATTAACCTCTGAAACTGATCGGACTTAAATGGTACTCTAGCTATGGTTTCGAAAAAAATCGATTTTATGACCAGAATAATTCGCTATAACCGATCTATTGATGATCTACATCTCAATAAAATAGATTATCAATCAGAGGAAATCGTTAAGTGGAGCGTGCCTATTTATCTTACATTAGCACCAATTTCCCGCATCTTAGCCAAAATGCGGTTTAAATCATCTTCTGATAGTGTTAACTGTGTTGCTATATAAAATAGAATGTGCGGAGAAATAACACGTGGCATTTTCCCACCCGTGTATTTTCTCCATTGATTGTTACCGGAAACTCCCGCTAAATCGGCCATTTGTTCTCCCGTGAAACCTAATTCTTCTTTGAGTTTAATGAGATCTTCTGTAGTAGGAGGAGAATAATTGCCGATCAGTCGCATAAGTATTCCAGAACAAAGCCCCTTACGGGGCCAATCAATTAAATGAATTTGAGCAATAGAGTTGTGATAGTCGCTACCGCACCAATAAGAGTAGAAGCAACAACAATCGGATACCACGTCGCCTCACGATTTATCTTTGTCGTTTCTGCCATTAATTTTGCTATTTCAGCGTGGATTTTTTCGAGTTCAGCAGTAGTCATTTCAGTAGTGCTCATCGTTCTTCCTTTTTAGGGATGTCAGGCTGCGGCCATTCCGCTACCTTATATTATTACACAATAAAAAGTAGCCCTTTTAGGGTTAATTGTCAATGTAGATTGTTTAATTTTTCACCTCAAAATATGAGTATTCAATATGACTTAATATTATGAAAAATATATTTTTTCAGAATTTATATAGCTAGATAATTTCTAAGAATTCGACAGAAAAGATAAAATAAGACAATAATAACGAGAAAACAGCATGAATAATTAACAGGTATTAAAACTGGTCATATCGCAATCTTTAAATAAAAAAAAGCATTAAGAATATTATCAACATACACTAATTACTTGGAAAACAAATCAACATCGATTAATAACCAACAAATCATCTTTACATCCAATAACTCTTCTTCTTTTAGTCGGCATTATTGAGTGATATTCCTCACTATTAGTGACGATAATTGGCGATATAATCTGAATTTTATTCTCTTGAAGAAATTCCAGATCAAAATTAACTAATACCTCACCGGCAACCACTCTCTGCCCTTCTATAATTTGTAAATTAAATCCTGCGCCTTGCAAACCTACCGTTTCAATACCAATATGAATTAATAACTCTACTCCTTGATCGGAAATTAAACCAATAGCATGTCCAGTCGGAGTAATCATTGAAACCTTACCATTAAAAGGCGATTTAACCACACCTTCGGTAGGAATAATAGCAATACCATCACCAATAATTTTTTCAGAAAAAGTATCGTCAGGTACTCTTGAGAGAGATTCTATTGTGCCGGTCATCGGAGAACGTAATATGATTTTCTTCTTTTTTGAAAAGCATGGCTTTATTAATACTATAGAATCAACATTAGATTCTAATTTCATTAATAAAGTGGATATAAATGCCACTAAGAAACTACTAAAAATGCCAAGCAAAATAAAAATAAAATTATTGCTATCTTTTTGCATATAAAAAGGTAATGACACCAATCCCGGCACACTAAAAGCAAATATTTTCACAGAGAAAATACCTATAATAGCGCCACCAACGGCTCCACCCATTAATGCAGCATAAAAAGGTTTTCTTAATTTAAGCGTAACGCCATACATTGCAGGTTCAGTTACGCCTAAAAAAGCAGAGAATGAAGATGAATAAGCTAATGATTTCATTTGCCTGTCTTTAATTTTAATTGCGACTGCTAATGTCGCACCAGCTTGTGCAATATTACTCGCAAAACTGATAGGTAATAACATAAAATCGTATCCAAGAGACTTAAAGTTAGCAAAAACACTTGGCAAAAAGGCATAATGCATCCCAGTAATAACTAAAATAGGTATCAATCCACCTAACAATAATCCCGCAAACGGTCCAGCCACGGAAAATAATATTAAAAGCCACTTTTCAATATACAAACCAATTGTATTTCCCAACGGTGCAGCAACAATCAATAAAATAGGTGCAGAAATTAATAAGACCAATAATGGTGTAAATATTATTTTCAATACCGTTGGAATAAACCTATCTACCCATCTATGAATATAACTGAGCAACCAAACCCCTAAAATAATTGGAATGGCAGTATAACTATAATGAATAGCGGGAATAGTAATACCAAATACATTGAAATATTCGCCACCAGAACTGCTCACAAGGTCAGATAATGTTGGATAAATTAAAATACACGCTAATGTGGCGGCAATAAATTCATTTGTTTTAAATTTTCTTGCCGCTGAAAAAGCCAAAAGAACAGGCAAAAAATAGAGAGGTGTATCAGAAAAAATATATAATAACTTATACTCATTACTCTGCTCTGAAACCCAATCCATCATATAGAAAAAAATTAATCCGCCTTTAAGTAAACCCGCCCCTACAATTGCTGGCAATATGGGAACAAATATGCCTGAAATGACGTCAAGAATATGACTAATGAAACCCTTTTTTGGACCATAATGATTTCCTTCATTTTCTTTTAACTGCTTAATTATTTCACTAAATATTTCAACAACTCTATTACCAATAATTATTTGTAATTGCCCGCTGTGAAAATGCGCCCCAATAACCCCCTGCATTTTTCTAATCGCAGCAATATCCATTTTACTATCATCTATAATATTAAAACGCAATCTGGTAACACAATGCCAACTTTTATTTATATTTTCTTGTCCGCCAATAAATCTAATGATCTCTTTTGAAAAATCTTCATCTCTCATTTTATCCCCCACCTCTAATCTGTTACCCAAAAAATCTAAATCACATAAATATACTCATCTAATACCATTAGCGATTGACACTTATTTGACGATCCATTTACTTATCATTCTCTGCCCTTATAACTATCATTAACCACCCGTTCTATATGAATGACTAAATAAATCAATTCATCATCGGGCACTTTCCATTGGTATTTCTCCCTCAGATATTTAATTAGCTTAACTGCACAGTTGTAGCTTTTGAAATACTTTTCTTCTATCAACTCTTGCAGAGAAAAATCCACCTCAATCGCAGAAGAATGCTCATTTTTATTTTGTCTAATCAGGAAATAGCGCAAATGCGTAATAAAACGAGAGTAATTTACCGAGGTTGTATCAAGGTTAACATGAAAATAGTAATGAATGAGCTTAACCGTTTTATTAATCAAATTCGTTAATTTTAATGTATCTCCCATTGTTTGCCCTTCATATTGAGCATTGACAAAATGCAAGGCAATCAATGAGGCTTCTATCGGCGGTAATGGTTTTTCAATCTGGTCATTAATATAGATAAGCGCCTGTTTACCGACTTCATATTCCAACGGGTAAAGATGAGGGATCTCCCATTGTAAGACATTACCAATCTGATATCCTTTACTCACACGCTCAAATGCAAAGTTTAAATGCTCTGACAAAGTAATGAGTAATGAATCGTTGAGAGATTTGCCAAGAAGATCTTTCCCTAATGCGATAATTTTCTCGGTTAGCTCTATAACTGAGACTGGAATAGTCGCAATAATTTGATTAATTCTATCGTTCTTTTCAACAGTGAAGACTTTTGCAACATCTTGAATATTCAGCCTATCACCTTTTTTTCTATTAAAACCTATGCCCTTATCCATTAGAATAACTTCATTATTATTCTCATCAATGGCAAGAACGACATTATTATTTATGAGTTTTACTATCGTTAACAAAAGAGATACCTTACAGGATAAACTATTATATGCGCCAACCTAAGCCTATAAAATAGGTGAAATATATTTGTGACCTGGTTGTGCCTGATCTTATCAGTAACACTCCTGTACACTATATTCATTATGTTATCTTTCAGGCTAAGGCATTATTTTTACAAAGTCAACGACACAGCAACATATCCACTTACCCAAGGTATTTATGATAAGCATCACATTTTTACCAAAATTACATTTAATAACTTGCAAGTATCGCAAGGAGTAATTAGTTTTTGACCAACTGATATAGGCTTGTTACCGACTTAGTTGCGACTGACGTCGGGCAAAACCTAATCCATCACGTCACGATCCCCTTATTCCAGGGCGATTGTAGATGATGGATTAGGTTTTTTTTTGCCTTAAATTCGGTCTTTCGCTGTTTTCAGCGTATTAAATGAAGGGGAAGTCTAATGAGATACGAAAGTCTGGCAGAGAAAATAGTTAGCGCAATAGGTGGGAAAGAGAATATATCTAGCCTGGTCCATTGCGCGACTCGTTTACGATTTAAACTTAAAGATAGCAGTCTGGCCAATAGCGAATTACTCAAACAGACTAAGGGAATTATTACCGTAGTAGAGAGTGGTGGGCAATATCAGGTCGTCATCGGTAGTCACGTAGGGGATGTTTACGATGATATTAATCATAAATACTTACAAGATGATGCAGAAGCAGCACAAAATATAACTTCACAGCAAGAGATAAAACGAGATAACGCCAGAGGTTTAAAACGCATTCTTGATGTCGCCATTGATATTATTTCCAGTATTTTTACCCCGCTATTAGGTGTATTGGTCGCCGCCGGATTAATTAAAGGCATTCTCGCTTTATCCAACGTATTCAATTGGATGAGCATAGACAGCGGGACCTATAAAATTTTATACGCTACCGGTGATGCCATGCTCTATTTCATGCCTATTTTATTAGGGTATACCGCAGGTAAGCGGTTCGGAGGCAACCCGTTTATTACGATGGTTATCGGGGCCGCTTTAACCTATCCCACCATGACCGAGGCATTTAAACTTTCGCAAACGACTCCTGCTGTTCACCTCAATTTCCTTGGCATTCCTATCTCTTTCATTAATTATAGCTCAACCGTTATTCCCATTATCTTATCAGCATGGTTTAGCTGCTTGCTGGAAAAGAAGTTTAATAGCTGGTTTCATTCCTCCGTCAAACTGTTTGCCACACCTTTCCTGTGTCTATTGATTACGGTTCCTTTGACTTTTGTAGTTATTGGCCCTATAGCAACAGAGCTCAGTGATAGCCTGGCTGCCGGATATCTCTTTTTCTATCAATTAAATCCGGTCATTGCTGGACTTTTTATGGGTGCATTGTGGCAAGTTTGTGTCATTTTCGGTCTGCATTGGGGACTTATCCCAATAATGATCAATAACATGATGACCCAGAAAAAAGATATGCTCTCCCCACTGCTCCAGCCAGCAATATTTGGTCAAGCAGGCGCAACTCTGGGGGTATTTTTACGTACACGTGATAAGAATATGAAAACATTATCAGGTACCGCACTGATATCAAGTCTCTTTGGCATCACCGAACCTGCTATTTATGGTGTCACACTACCACTAAAACGTCCATTTATTATCGGTTGTATTGGTGGGGCGCTTGGCGGGGCAATTGTCGGTTTCTATTCAGGAACAGCATATAACGTTGGCGGCATGGGTATCTTTGCGTTTACCTCATTTATTTCTCCCGCCGGCATAGATAGTGCTTTCTGGAGTGTCATATTAGGTTCGTTAGGTTCATTTGTCTTCTCCTGTATCGCAACCTATTTATTCGGTTTGCCATCAGAAGTAAAAGTTCCACTAATAACATCCCATGCAAAAAATTAATTTAAACTCTGAAATGAAGAATCATATTAAGAGAATATCTTCCAAGTTTAACGAGCAATTAACAAGAGGAAAATCATGAAAAAACAATTTCCAAATAACTTCCTTTGGGGAGGAGCGCTGGCTGCAAATCAAGTTGAAGGTGCCTATCAAATAGATGGCAAAGGGTTATCAACCTCAGATATGCAACCTTGTGGAGTCATTGGTCACAGCATGGAACGCAGTTTGGGTGATTTTCATATTAAGGATATTGGCATCGATTTTTATCATCGTTATCCCGAAGATATTGCGCTATTTGCTGAAATGGGATTTAAATGCCTGAGAACCTCTATCGCCTGGACACGCATATTTCCTGAAGGAGATGAAAAAATACCGAACGAAAATGGTTTAGCTTTTTATGATCGCCTGTTTGACGAAATGATAAAATATAATATTCAACCACTCATTACGCTTTCCCATTTTGAAATGCCTTATGGCTTAGTAAAAAAATATGGTGGTTGGGGAAATCGTGAAACAATTGCGTTTTTTGACCATTATACCAGAACTGTTTTTAAACGTTACCAACATAAAGTAAAATATTGGCTGACATTCAATGAAATTAACATGTCTTTATTCTCTTGTTTTACCGGCGCAGGATTACCAGAAAAAAGTAAAATTCAAGATATTTATCAGGCGCTACATTATCAATTAGTTGCCAGTGCTAAAGCAGTTAAAGCCTGCCATGAAATTATTCCTGATGCAAAAATAGGTAATATGGTGGCAGCGGCCCCTTATTATCCATTGACTTGTCACCCTGATGATATATTAGAATCATTGAAAAAGAATCGCGAATGGTTGTTCTTCTTTGATGTACAAGCTCGTGGATATTATCCATCCTATATGTCCCGTCTATTTGAAGAACAAAATATTACACTTGATATCACAGATGAAGATAAAAAAGCACTCAAAGAAACCGTTGATTTTCTCTCTTTCAGTTACTACATGAGTAGCTGTGCAACGACAAATCCTGAGATTATCAAGACCTCAGGGAATATCATTAATCCGGTGAAAAATCCTTATCTGTCCAGCTCAGAATGGGGATGGCAAATCGATCCCCAAGGCATTCGCTATCTTCTCAATATGCTATATGACCGTTACCAGAAACCCCTGTTTATTGTAGAAAACGGTTTGGGTGCCAGGGATGTTATTCAAGACGATGGCTCTATTATTGATGATTATCGTATTAAATATCTTAACGATCATTTATTTCAGATACGGGAAGCCATTGAAGATGGAGTTCAGTTATTAGGATATACCTCATGGGGGCCAATAGATTTGGTCAGCGCTTCTACCGCAGAAATGTCAAAACGGTATGGGTTTATTTATGTTGATCGCGATGACCAAGGTAATGGAACATTAGAACGGCGGCGTAAAAAAAGTTTTAGTTGGTATAAAGAGGTGATCAGCAGTCACGGTAATACCCTTCAAGCCCCGGAGGTAGAAAATGAAAATAACCAATAAATTTCTTTTACTCACGATTCCACTTATTTTGCTTTATAACAATATCACGGTAGCAGCGGAAAATCACTGTCACTCGTATGATACCCTTTTACCAAGAGGACCAGAAACACCTTCGGTTTCATCTGCATGCGATACGGTATTTCCTGAATGGGGCGGCCTTAGAAAAGAGATGGCCGATCGTGGCTTTTATGCAAATTTTCAACTACTTACTAATCTAACCTACGATATATCAAGAAGCTGGAAAAATACGCCTAATCCCAATTATATGGGACAGCGCTTAACGACCGGTAATATCGCCGCGACAGAACTCACTTATGATTTATCACGGATTGGTTTCACTGATAAAGCGCAACTGCGTTTAGGTTTAACCTATGCTTATAATAACTTCAAAAATAATGGTCAAGATGGACATCCTTTTGTCTCAGCCTTTTCCATTAATCAACCCTTATTGAATGATCGAGTCATATTAAATTATGGCTATACGACACTACTCTCCCATTTTTATGGCTTATTTTTGGGTAGCAGTACAGCATCATCAGCGCTAGGGCCAACCAGTGTGATGTTGTCCCAAGCTGGACTAACCATTAGCAAACCAAGTCCATCGATAGATATTCGGTTTTTATCGGAAAATAAACGTTGGTATGACCACATTGGCGTTGCCAGAAGTCAAAGCTCAGAAGGTTTAAAAACCGATTCAAAATATAATACCTATGGTCTGCGCTGGAAACTTCCCAGTGCAGGAACCTTAGTCATCAACGAATTAGGTTATCGTGTTAATGCCAATGAAACGGAGAATATGATCTGGCTGCGGGGTGGATCGGTATTCAATAAAACACCTTATTTTAACTATAACAATTCAGAGTATGAAGATTACACTTACTCTCATTATATCGCAGCTACCCACCAAATAACCAAGCCGGATACGTCAATGCCTTTCCGTGGCTGGTATATTGACGGTAAAGCCAACTATGCGCCAAAAGATCGTAACCTGTTTAATGCCGACATTTCATTATCACTGTTCAGTATTGGTCCATTTGATTCGCGTCCAAACGATATGGTTACTTTTGGTCTGGCTTATAATAAGTTCAGTGACGATGCAAAAAATTATTTCTCTCGCAATGGTCAACTTGCTGAAAGTTATAGTGCAACCGCTTCCGTAGCCTATAGTTATCGTGTTTATAACGGAATCTATTGGACTAATAGCTTATCGTATACTCATCACCCATCAGTGACACCAAAAGAGGATGATGCCTATAATTTGCTCACACAAATTACGTTTAGTTTATAATTCTTAACCAAAACAAAAAGTCCTCATCCAAAACGAGGACTTTTTACCCATAATTCGAGCTTTATTTAACAATCCAGCTCTATTATGTGAAGATATTTACTTGGTCAAATCATCAAAAAATTTCTTTACGCCATCGAAGAAACTTTTAGAACGTGGGCTATTCGTTTCTTCGCCGGCCCCACCGAAAGATTCACCCAATTCGCGCAGTAATTCTTTCTGTCTTTCATTTAATTTAACCGGCGTTTCTACCACTACCCGGCACAATAAATCACCCTGAACACCACCGCGGACAGATTTAACACCTTTGCCTTTCATGCGGAACATTTTACCTGTCTGGGTTTCCGCAGGTATTTTCAATTTCACACGGCCATCGAGAGTTGGAACTTCGATTTCTCCACCCAGTGCCGCCATTGCAAAGTTAACCGGCACTTCACAATAGAGATTACTTTCTTGACGCTCAAAAATATGGTGTGATTTCACCTGTACCTGAACATACAAATCACCTGCGGGTGCGCCTTTAGCCCCCGCTTCACCCTCACCACTCAAACGAACACGGTCACCGGTATCCACACCCGCCGGGATTTTGACAGACAGGGTTTTGTATCTTTCAACTCGCCCATGACCATGACATTTATGGCAAGAATCTTTGATGATCTGACCACGGCCATGACAGTGTGGGCAAGGTTGCTGAACGGTGAAAAATCCCTGACGCATATGAACCTGACCAGCACCTTGACAGGTTGAACAGGTTACAGGGCTGGTTCCTGCTTTAGCGCCGCTACCATGACAGATATCACAAGTTTCCAGTGTCGGGATACGGATCTCTTTGGTCACACCACGAACCGCTTCTTCCAGCGTCAATTCCATGCTGTAACGCAAATCAGCACCGCGGCTTGGACGCTGTTGACGACGACCACCACCGAAAATATCACCGAAAACGTCACCAAAGATATCGCTAAAATCAGCTCCGCCGCCGCCCATGCCGCCTTGTTCAAAAGCAGCATGACCATATTGATCATAAGCAGCCCGTTTCTGGTCATCCGTCAGAATTTCATAAGCTTCTTTAACTTCTTTGAATTGGCTTTCTGCCTCTTTATCGCCCTGATTACGATCAGGATGATATTTCATCGCCAGCCGCTTATAGGCTTTTTTAATCTCTTTTTCGCTCGCTGTTTTGGAAACCCCCAAAACCTCGTAATAATCTCTTTTCGCCATCTCTTATTTTACCCTTAACATGCGCACACGGGCGCAGAGTTCCCTCAACGCCCGTGCCGGTTAATCAGCAACAGTTATCATCATCTAACTGTCACCGCGCCCGCTAAGGGCTATTATTTTTTATCTTTAACTTCTTCGAATTCAGCGTCTACAACATCGTCATCTTTCTTCGCACTGTCACCAGCATCTGCGGTTGCACCAGCCTGAGCCTGCTGCTGAGCAATCTCCAACAGCTTAGCGGAAGCCTGAACCAAAGCCTGAATTTTCGCTTCGATATCCGCTTTATCTTCGCCTTTAGCAACTTTTTCCAACTCAGCTACAGCGCTTTCAATCGCGGTTTTATCTTCTGCTGGCAGCTTGTCACCCGCTTCTTCCACTTGCTTACGCGTGCCGTGAACCAGTTGATCTGCCTGGTTACGAACTTGTACCAACTCTTCAAACTTACGATCAGATTCAGCGTTAGCTTCTGCATCACGAACCATACGTTGAATTTCGTCCTCATTCAGACCAGAAGAGGCTTTGATAGTGATCTGCTGTTCGCGACCGGTGTTTTTGTCTTTGGCAGATACATGCAAAATACCGTCAGCATCAATATCAAAAGTCACTTCAATCTGAGGCATACCACGAGGTGCTGCTTGGATACCATCCAAATTGAACTGGCCCAAAGATTTGTTATCGCCGGCACGTTTACGCTCACCCTGCAACACATGGATAGTTACCGCAGACTGATTGTCTTCCGCCGTAGAGAACACCTGGCTGTGTTTGGTTGGGATCGTGGTGTTTTTCACAATGAGGGAAGTCATAACGCCACCCATTGTTTCGATACCCAGAGACAGTGGTGTAACATCCAGCAACAAGACATCTTTCACATCACCAGCCAGAACACCGCCCTGTACCGCAGCACCCATTGCTACCGCTTCGTCAGGGTTCACATCTTTACGTGGCTCTTTACCGAAGAAGTCAGCAACCACTTTCTGTACCATTGGCATACGGGTCTGACCGCCCACCAGAATGACATCGTTCACATCAGAAACTGACAGGCCGGCATCTTGCAATGCAACTCGTACAGGCTCCATAGAACGTTTAACCAGATCTTCTACCAGTGATTCCAGTTTCGCACGGGTCACTTTGATATTCATGTGCTTAGGACCAGTTGCATCTGCGGTGATATATGGCAGGTTCACATCGGTCTGCTGTGCGGAAGAAAGCTCAATTTTAGCTTTTTCTGCTGCTTCTTTCAGACGTTGCATTGCCAATGGGTCGTTACGCAGATCAATGCCCTGATCTTTCTTAAATTCGTCAACCAGATAGTTGATCATACGGCTATCGAAATCTTCGCCGCCCAAGTGAGTATCACCGTTGGTCGCCAGTACTTCATAGGTTTTTTCGCCGTCAACTTCATCGATTTCGATAATAGAGATATCGAAAGTACCACCACCGAGGTCATAAACCGCGATAGTACGGTTACCCACTTCTCTGTCCAAGCCATAAGCCAGTGCAGCGGCCGTTGGTTCGTTGATAATACGTTTTACTTCCAGACCTGCGATACGGCCCGCATCTTTGGTTGCCTGACGCTGAGCATCGTTAAAATATGCAGGTACGGTGATTACCGCTTCAGTCACTGGCTCACCCAGATAATCTTCTGCCGTTTTCTTCATTTTCTTCAAAACTTCAGCAGAAACCTGAGGAGGAGCCATCTTCTGGTCTTTCACTTCCAGCCATGCGTCGCCATTATCTGCCGCAATAATTTTGTATGGCATGATAGCTACATCGCGTTGCGCTTCTTCGTCTTGGAAACGACGGCCAATCAGACGCTTAATAGCAAACAACGTATTTTGCGGGTTAGTAACAGCCTGACGTTTAGCCGGTTGACCAACCAGAGTCTCTCCATCCTGGGTATAAGCAATGATGGAAGGGGTTGTGCGATCACCTTCGCTGTTTTCCAGCACACGAGCTGTCGTGCCATCCATAATAGCTACACAAGAGTTGGTAGTTCCCAGGTCGATACCAATAATTTTACCCATCTAAACGCCTCCAAAGAAATTCGTAATCAATCAAGTTGCTAATCAATATGAGGATAACTCTCTGCATTTCAATGGCACCTATTTTTTGCCTCTACGCGATTCCTCACCCTTGCTTATAACACCGGCTGTATAGGACAGCGATTAGCAACTGCGGTTGATTATAAGATGGGGTCGTTAAAGCTATCATCAAGGGGGGATGCGAAAAAAAAACCTTTTTATTATTTCAAAGATTATTGTTTCATTGCTGACAGATCATTATGATTCGCCACCTTTGCTATTTATACCCTATGGATTTCAAGATGCATCGCGACGGCAAGGGAGCGAATCCCCGGGAGCATAGAAAACTATGTGACCGGGGTGAGTGAGTGCAGCCAACAAAGAGGCAACTTGAAAGATGACGGGTATATGACTTTCTTTCAGAGGACTTATGAACGCGAATCAATTGGCTAACCCCGGCCCCTTAGGGCTAATGGGCTTCGGCATGACAACCATTCTGCTTAATCTGCATAACGCAGGTTTCTTTCCACTGGCATCCGTTATCCTGAGTATGGGCATTTTCTACGGCGGCCTGGCTCAAGTACTGGCAGGGATTTTTGAATATAAGAAAGGCAATACCTTTGCCGCAACGGCTTTCACCTCCTATGGGTTGTTTTGGCTCAGTCTGGTCGGGTTATTATTTCTGCCTAAAATGGGACTGGCAGAAGCCACCAGCAGCCAATATTTAGCGGTATATCTTGGCCTATGGGGTGTGTTTACTCTGTTTATGTTCTTTGGCACCTTCAAGGCTAACCGCGTACTACAGTTTATCTTTGGTGGCCTGACACTGTTGTTCGCTTTGTTAGCGATTGGCAACTTTACCGGAAATACCACTCTTCTGACGATTGCCGGTTATGAAGGGATAATTTGTGGTGCCAGCGCATTTTATCTGGCAATGGCGGAAGTGCTGAATGAGCAGTATGGACGCACTATTCTGCCCATTGGCGAGATAAAACCGTAATAAACCGCGGGTTGGAAGAAGGCAAATTTTTCCCCCTCTTCCAGTCCGTTATGAGCATATTGCTATCCCATTTTTCAATGTCTATACCCGTCATCTTTCAAGCTGCCTCTTTGTTGGCTGCACTCACCCCGGTCACATAGTTATCTATGCTCCCAGGGATTCTTTCCCTTGCCGTCGCGATGCAACTTGAAATCCATAGGGTATATTGTATTATCAATATCAATATGTTGCTCAATTATTCCAACTTCAGCTTTTGGTCCTAAACGTTGTTTCATTGTGTTATAAATACCAAAATCTTTATTGTGACTTTTAAAAGTTAAGACAAATGATACCTCTTGTTCAGATAGTTCATGGTGTGATGACATATCAAACTGATATAAATCACGGGTAAAAATTCGAGCATAGAGTCTTAACTTCGTATTATCAACGGATACTCCTGAAAAAGATTTTCCATGATGTCTTATCGGGCTCCATTTAGCTAACTCTTGGCGAGACTGAAGTTCTTTTTCTTTAGATTCCTTCATAGTACCAAGAAGATTTTTTACTTTACCGTCGTTACTAATGCTCTGCAAAGAGCACTGTAGCCTAGTAGCAAAATAATTTTCGCCTCCCAATTCAGAAACCAAGGGTTTTAATATTGCTGTTAATATTATTTCTCCTTTAATTTTTCCATCTTCCAACATTTCAGTAGGTAGAGGAATATCATTCCAATAATATGCAAACCCTGCACGAATTTTACTATTCCAAGCGAGAGTAACTGTCCCTTCATCACAATACCAAGGAAGGTTATTACCTTCTTTCCAAGGTGAGCCCCAACCTAGACGCAAATCATGTGCACACCTCTCAGCTTTATTTATTAACAATGCTCTAACTAAATCAGGAGTAGGTTCTTTTAGATTTTTAAACACATGTGCTGCTATTGATGAAATAAGAGGTGTACTATAACTAGTTCCAGTATCTATTACCCCACCAATCATTCGTAACGTTGAAAACCAAGATAGTTCCGGCTTTTTCATCCCTGCCGGAGCAGGCCCTCGCAAACTCATCGAGCAAGGTGTAGTTGCCATACCATTTTCATCCGCACATCGTCCCGCTATAGTTAAAGCAGATTCACAATCGGCAGGAGGACACAATCTTATACTATTTGATCTGCTTACATTACCGATTGAAATAATTGGTAATATGTTAAACTTACGGGCAATTCGATTAACTTCATGCCCTAAATAACTAATTTCTTCATTCGAATAATATGGCTCACTCTCATTAAATGAAAGATTCCATACCTGAGATATCCCTTTTGTCTCATTAGCAACATCTCTAAGATAGTTAATAAATTGTTCGGTCGTTGGTTGGATAGCTACTCCTTTTTTATTAATTGCTTGAACGCTAATAAACTTGCACGCCAACTCAGGTAAAGCAAGATTATTATTCCATGCAGATCCTTGGCAAATTACTGAAGTAACCTTATTACCATGCTTTAAATCTGCATCATGCTGATCTACTAATGGAGTAATACTCATTACGTTAAAAGGTAAATAAGAAACAGCAGAGCAACCACCATCAACAATTACTACTGTTGGGATATTTTTCAAGTTAGATAAATTAGGTATCGGTTCTTTACCGCTACCTGGTGGCACTGATTTTGCTGAAACATTATGTACCGGCTCAATTCTATAAACAATACCAGAGCTAATTAACTTATTAAAATTCTCTAAATTATTTATTACCGTGGTAAATGATAATGTTCCGTCGATTAAATACTCATCCAATTTTCTTGGGAAATATCTATTTCCCTTTTTTTGTATTTCTTCATTTTTAAAAACATTATCAAATTTAGAATGACCAAAACCAATAATCTTCTGATTAGCAAATTCTTCAAGTTCTTTCTTAACAGATACTCTTGCTTTTTTATCATGGAATGGTAAAATCCAAACATTGAATTGCTTTTCTACATCATCGAACGCTTCAAAAACAGCTTTTGCCTTTCTTCCTCGTAATACTTGATTTTTATCAAAACCAATAATACTTTCAAGACGAGAAATATCGACTTTAATTCGAGCATTTTTCGCTTTTTTTATTTTCTCAATCAAACTAGAGATTCTAGAACCTGAGATTTCGACTAAGTATCCATCAAAAGCCGGAGCAACTATTCTTGTTAAATCATCTGCTTCAAATAAATCATCAGGGGTCCAAGATGGTGCAAGAGAATCATCAAACATTTTAGCTAATAGATGAATTTTACCTGAATGGGAAACAATACCATCATCTTCGCTAATACGTCTAAGCTCTTTCGATAGCTTCTCTTTTTGATCATCTAATCGTGCCCAAATTATACCTTTAGAGTTTTTCCCGCCACCACTCACTGTATTGGGAACTGGCTTATCTAAAAAAGATAGTACAGGATTTAATAAAGGACTTCTAACACCCTCAGCCATAATTCCTATTCCTTAAGATAGCTTGAAATTGTCTGTCTACTTAGTTTCAAAAAACTACCGATTTCAGCCTGAGTAAACAATTTAGTTTCGGAAAGCAAATTAACGATGTTTTTTTTATTATCCGAGCTTAACCCTTCTCTGTAAGGTATAATCGAGTTATGTGAATCACCCCCAATTATTGCTTGAATGACCGCTACAATATCAATATCCGAATTAGTCAAAATTGCCTGTCTTCTTGCCGCTATTGCTATAGTTTCAATATCTGCTCCACTTAATCCGTCTGATATTATAGATAGTGCTTTTAACTCCTTTGATATCCCCTTATCTTGGAAAAGGAAATGATTCCAAAGAGACTCCCTAACTTCTAGGTTTGGCATACCAAAGCGAATTTTATATGGAAAACGTCGCCAAATCGCGGGGTCTAAAAGATCTGCGTGGTTAGTTGCCGCAATTACTACTGCGCTATCATCCAGTGAATCTAAGCCTTGTATCAAAGTATTCACAACACGTTTAAGCTCACCTATTTCGTGCCGATCATCACGTATCTTAGCAACCGCATCAACCTCATCTAATAACAATATGCCGTTTCTAGAAGGTACATAATCAAAAATTTGCCTTAAATTCTTAGCTGTATCACCCAATAATGATGATATTACTGAATCTAATCTGACAACGAATAACGGCCTATTTAGTTGAGAAGCAACATGACCAGCAATCAATGTCTTACCGGTACCCGGTGGACCTGATAACAGCAACCCCAATCTTCCTGATAACCCATTTTCAATTAGCTTTTTTTGATGCTTAACACTTTCAATAAAAGCATTGAAAGTAATACTCTCAGACTCGCCCAAAAAAATAGGAGTCACTGACCACTGGTGTTCCTCAATTAAAGGCATTCTTGATTTAGGGTCAACAGGTAAACTATCACTATATCCCGAACTACGAAGTGGAACTCCCTTACGTCTTACTATGGATTTAATTTTTTTAGCAACATCCATATCATCAGCACTGATAGATTTAGCTATTCTATTACTGACACTTCTAACTTCTGTATAATTAGCATCCAAGGACGCTTCTATGAGGGCAACAATGTCCTCAGCAACGATATTCATAACCAACCTCTTAAATATAATGACAATCAAAAATGATTTTTTGTCATGCCAATATGCATGAATGTCATGAATAATGTCGATTTTGTCAACCTAAAAAACAAATTATCACCACAATTACAGGCAGGAGTTAAGGAAAAAGCTTAGTCTTTGGGTTCGGTTTTATCAGCACACTGTCTTTGACGTTGTATACGTCAAATTTAACTTCCGAGGAGTTACCATCAATAAGATACAAGGCGCAAGTTAGCCCGTAGGCGATTACTTTTAACATATGACGTTCAGTGAAAAACTATAAGGCCGCTTTAATCTGAGAGGTATCAAGCCCTGTACAACATGATCAGTGTCTCGTGATATCAGGCAGGGTTATCTGTATGCCGAAACAGATTGTTGCTGTACGTGCTGCTGGTAGCTTAAAAAACCGTAAAGCAAATCCAGCTCCAAAAGCTCACTTTAAAAAGACCGGCTTTTCTTGCTAAGGGCGAGGGGCTGTGATTTATTTTAATTTCACTTTCTCAAGCGCAGAGAAAATTTGCTGTTTATCCGAATCCTTTAAATTGTGTTGTTGAATATTCCTCATAAACATTTCCTTGTCAGAAACGCTTATTTTCTCTCCGGCTTTGAGCAAGATCGCAATTTGTTGGAGGATTTCCGTACTCAGCCCGCTAATTTTAATCCGAACATCATCTAGCGGCTTCGGTTGCCAACTATTTTCAGGGAGAGGCAACCAATCAGCTCGATAGCGATATTGAATCGCCTTTGCCGCATTCATCTGAATTATAATGAACGGTGTGACTGATTCTCCATTTAATCCGAAAGATTCAGCCTCACTTATTGATTTAGCAAGAACCTTCTTTTCTTGAGCCAAAACCTCAACAGGTAAATGGTTTTCAGCCTTGTATCCCGCCACATCTTTCATGTAAGAAAGGCGCTGATTAATTAACTGAGCTACCGTCGCCTTTGCCTCCATTGCTAGCGTCACCGTTGGTGCCATTGCACTCATAACCAATGCCAAGCCAACAATAAAACCAGTCCTTACTTTTTTTGACCGTTGCATTTTTTCACCCCGAAATTTATTCCAAACAAACTAATCAACAATACCAAACTAATTATAAGCTTAAAATGTTGAAATTACCTTTCGATAGGTGGCGGATAAAAGTTCGATTTTTTGATTCTTTCTACAATCAACTCATTGTTCAACGACGAGCACTTTTCGGTCTAAAAGCCGCGACTACCTTATCATCGGTTTCCACATATGGGCCATCTAGCAATTGGATACAATACGGCACACTGGCAAAAATGCCGGATACCAGAACTTTGCCATTTTCGTCTTTCAAGCCTTCCAACGTTTCTGCGATTGCTTTTGGTTGCCCCGGCAAATTCAAAATCAGCGCCTGCCTGCGGATAACACCAACCTGACGGGATAAAATTGCCGTTGGAACAAATTGCAAACTAATCTGACGCATCTGTTCGCCATAACCCGGCATTTCACGGTCTGCAACCGCTAATGTAGCATCAGGCGTCACATCTCGGCGTGCGGGGCCGGTTCCACCAGTGGTCAAAACCAGATGACAGCCGATTTCATCCACTAGCTCACACAAGGTTTGTTCAATGATGATCTGCTCATCCGGGATCAGACGAGCCTCTATCTGAAAAGGGGTGGTAATCGCACTTTTCAGCCACTCTTCTAATGCCGGAATCCCTTTGTCCTGATAAATACCGCTCGATGCACGATCAGAGACGGATACCAAGCCAATGCGCAGTTCATTCATATAAACCTCAATTAACACAATTTAGTAGCAAAAAGGCGGCCAATTATGCCGCCTTTAACGCTAAAAGAATAGTTTATCGCCTATCATTACAGCAGATCAGAGATCATCTTCTCAAGTTTGCCCTGATCAATAGCAAATTTACGGATACCATCCGCCAGTTTTTCTGTTGCCATTGCATCCTGATGATGTTCCCAATAGAACTGAGCTTCATTCAATGGTTCTGGGCGCACTTTAATTTCACCGGTATAACCCAGTTTACGTTCAACTTCACCCTGAGCTTCAGACAACTCTTTCAACAGTGCGGGAGCAATAGTCAAACGGTCACAACCCGCCAATTCCAAGATCTCACCGGAATTACGGAAACTTGCCCCCATAACCACGGTGTCATAGCCATGTTGTTTATAGTATTGGTAGATTTCAGTCACAGAAATGACGCCAGGATCTTCGTGTGGAGCGAACTCTTTCTGATCGCTGTTCGTTTTATACCAGTCAAGAATACGGCCAACGAACGGCGAAATCAGATAAACCCCGGCTTCCGCACAAGCACGCGCCTGAGCAAAGGAGAATAGTAGTGTCAGGTTACAGTTAATCCCTTCTTTTTCTAGCTGTTCAGCCGCGCGGATACCCTGCCAGGTTGAAGCCAATTTGATCAAAATCCGATCATTGCTGATACCTGCCTCGTTATACAACTTAATCAGGCGTTTAGCTTTAGTAACACTGCGTTCAGTGTCATAAGACAAACGAGCATCAACTTCTGTCGAAATACGGCCAGGGATCAGTTTGAGAATTTCCAAACCAATATTTACCGCCAGTTTATCACTGGCATCCACAATCTGCTGCTCGCGGGAATCGCTCTGTTCACGCGCCCACGCAATTGCTTCATCAATTAATTTACGGTATTCAGGAATTTGTGCAGCGTTAAGGATCAGAGATGGGTTAGTTGTCGCATCTTGTGGCTGATAAAGCTTCATCGCCGCAATATCCCCGGTATCTGCTACTACTGTTGTCAGTTTACGCAGGGAGGTTAGTTTATCGGTCATTTTGTCATATCTCATCGTTATGCGTGAAATTGTGGCATTGTTATTGAGCCATCCACTGATAATAACACGGTAAAACCTTGCTGCAAGGCGGTAAAACGATCACTCACACCGGTCACAGAGTTATACTCTGCTCCCGGGGATTAGAAGATAAATTTTTTCACAAAAAATTACTTTAATGTGAGTTTATTCTCAACGTCAGCACTTATTTTCTTTGCAACAAAAACTGAGCTCAAAGAACACATTGCAAAAAAGAGAAATAAAATACTACTTCCTAGCAAAGGGATTAACCCTATTATGATAATACCAAAGGCTGACTGGTAACTTCTTGAAATTGCATCCGAAGACGATATTATTCTAGCAAAATATTTTTCTGGGGTCAGCTCTTGCCCTGATGTATAGAGAGATATCCTTAAAAAAGAGAGTCCGATAAAAATAAGCATAGTTCCCAAAGTATAAAATAACAGGACACTTTTTGACAAAGGCATAGCCCAAAGAATACTCCCAACTGCAATCAATAGAGAACCAAGAAAGAAAGATTTTTTTAATTTACTTATATTGAAATAGTAGCTAGAAAAATAAGATCCAAATAACATCGAAACAGAAGCTAAAAAGGAAAAATAAGCAATTAAATCAGAAAAAGAAAACGAATATAATTCACTAAATAAAGAGACAATTGTTGCATAGTGAGAAGTCATTATATAGGTTGAAATCACTTGGTATGACACCATTGCAGTTAAAATACTTATCCTGAATAATAATATATTTCTCTGAGTATTATTCTTGATAATATATTCTAAACCACCATATTTCATAGAAATATCTTTTTCCTTTATTCTAATTCCCCAATCGCCGATAAAAAAGAGAAATATAATTGATAAAATAAAGCACATTGATTCAATAAGAAATAAGGATCGTATTGAAATCATATTTATCAAAAAACCTGCTATCAATGGAGAAGATATAGAGAGCAACCCATAATAGAATTGTTGCTTTGATATAAAAGCCACTCTTTCTTCTGAGCTGACAAATGCCTGGTATGCCACTGACCTTATCGATATATTCAAACCTGAAAAAAATGATAGAAGAAAAGATATGAAAAATAATAAATATATATTATTGACAAATACAGCAAGAAATATTGTTACTGCCCGGAAGAAATCCGAATAAATACAAATAGCCCGCATACTAAACCGAGCAGTTAGCCCGCCAATAACCACAAAAACTAATATACTCGCTGTTAACCTTACAGATACCATTAAAGACGTATCTATCTCCGACTTGGTAATTGAATATACAAGCGAAAGAAGCGCTATTTCACTTATTCCTGTACCAAAGATAGATATTATATCAGAGGATAATAGCCTATTTTTATTCTCCATACCTTATCTCACTTATATTTTATTTATCCAATCGATTTCATTAATGGTATTTCCCCGACTTCAATCAAATAAGAAACTGGTAATATTGTACACTTTCTCACTTTTAGAATAATTACTATATTACAATCCAAGAAAAATCGATCAAACTCACAAAAATTAATATTTTAATAAGCCAAAAAACTTTATTTTAATTTATATATAAATTAAAATTAAAATATACCTTTATAAATTATTTAAATGTTTTTAACGTTAAGTGCAGTATAGATCAATAAAATAGAGTGCAAAATTATCAGCTTGTTACCCTACAGATATCACGCACACAGTTTCCGCTATCGTCGTGATTAATTCTTTATTATCCTATCTTCTGTTAAAGTATCCTCATCTGAACAACCGGGACGATATTATGCTTATTACTATTTCACCTGCAAAAACTCTTGATTATGAAAGCCCGCTTGCCACGGAGGAATATAGCCAACCAGAATTACTCGACCAATCAAAGCGGTTAATCCGTATTTGTCGCGAACTGACGCCTGCCCAAATTGCGAGTTTGATGGGTATCAGCGATAAACTTGCCGGCTTGAATGCCGCCCGTTTTGGCGAATGGCATGCTGATTTCACACCTTTAAATGCCCGTCAGGCTATCCTGGCATTTAAAGGTGATGTTTATACCGGTATGCAGGCTGAATCTTTCTCCGATAAGGATTTTGATTTTGCTCAGAATCATCTGAGGATTTTGTCTGGCCTTTACGGTGTACTTCGTCCGTTAGATCTAATGCAACCTTACCGGTTGGAAATGGGGATCAAACTGGAAAATAAACGCGGTAAAGATCTCTATGCTTTCTGGGGAGATTTGATCACAGAAAAGCTCAATGAGGCGCTGGAACAACAAGGTGATAATGTGTTGGTTAATTTGGCTTCCGATGAATATTTCAAATCCGTGAATACGAAAAAGTTAGCTGGTAAAATTATTAAACCTGTATTTCTCGATGAGAAAAACGGTAAGTATAAAATCATTAGTTTTTATGCGAAAAAAGCCCGTGGGCTGATGAGCCGGTTTATTATTCAGAACCAATTAACACAAACTGACCGTCTGGTGGAGTTTAATCTGGATGGCTATGCCTTTGATGAATCGTTATCCAAAGGGAATGAGCTGGTATTTAAGCGCCCAGAACAATATTAAGACCTTATTATCAATAATAAACGCCGCATGATCTGTGCGGCGCCCACTTTCATAATGACTAGGGTGCTCTTTCCATCAAGAAATATCGCAACCTAGCAAAATCTGCCGGTAAGTAATGGGATAGCAACTCCAGATCAGCCCGTTCAGCCAAAGCTTTGGGCAATGGTAATTCCTCACCCAGAATCTGTTCCACACTCTCTTTAAATTTCGCTGGATGAGCCGTACCGAGAAATAGCCCATATTCACCGTCTTGTAATTGATCACGCAGAACACGATAAGCAACCGCAGCATGAGGCTCAGAGATATAACCCAATTTAGCCAATTCCTTAATCGTCTCTTTTGTCACATCATCATTGACTACACCATACCCCAATTCACTCAACGGCCAGGATTTACGGTGGAATAGTTCTTCAATACGTGGCCAGTTGTTTGGCTGACTCACATCCATTGCGTTGGAAAGCGTAGCAACCGTTTGATGAGGCAACCATTTTCCATCCGTTAAATAACGTGGCACCGTATCGTTAACATTAGTAGCAGCGATAAAGCGTTTTACCGGCAATCCCATCGATTTTGCCAATAAACCCGCGGTCAAATCACCAAAATTCCCACTCGGTACAGAAATAACCAGTTGTTCACGTTTATCTTCTGGTAGCTGAGCAACCGCTTCAAAGTAATAGCAAATTTGCGCCAACAAGCGGCTGATGTTAATTGAGTTAGCTGAATTGAGATACAGAGCTTGTTTCAACTCTTGATCATCAAACGCTTGTTTAACCAACGCTTGGCAATCATCGAAATCGCCGTCAATCGCCACTGTGTGAATATTACTGCCCAAGGTACAAAACAGTTTTTCCTGTAACGGGCTGATTTTGCCCTGTGGATAGAGGATGACCACTTGTACGTTATTTAGCCCATAAAAGGCGTGCGCTACTGCGGCCCCCGTATCGCCGGAAGTCGCCGTCAGGATAGTGACTGGCTGCTCACCGGCAACTTGTGCCAACATTTGCGCCATAAAACGGCCGCCAAAATCCTTAAATGCCAGTGTCGGGCCGTGGAATAATTCCAGCGTTGCAACATCATTTTCCACGTCGGTAACAGGCGCCGGAAAAGTAAAAGCATGCTTAACTCGTGTCGCCAGTTGTTCTGGCGGAATTTCCTCGCCAATAAATGCTGAAAGAATGCGACCACTGCGGGTGACAAAATCCAGTTTTAACAGTTGGTCAATTTCTTCACGACTGAATTCGGGTAAATCTTGCGGAAAGAAAAGCCCTTGCTGTTTACCTAACCCCTGTTTGACTGCTTGTGCAAAACTCACCTGCTCGCGGTTGTCTTTCAAGTTATACAGTTTCATTAGTTACCCTATTTGTCGTGCGCCTGCGAGATCCAGACGGCAAATGTGTACAAAACCTTCATCATTCTGAACATAATGCTGTTGCAGCCACTCAGCTATTTCCTCTGCGGTCGCCATATCATTACAAATGGAGAACAATGTCGGGCCAGAACCAGAAATACCACACGCCAATGCCCCTACCCGTTTTGCTGTTTCACGCGCATTAGCAAAACCCGGTAACAGTTGGGTACGATATGGTTCAGCAACCACATCTTTCATCAATCTGGCTGCCAGCGCTGGTTGCCGTGTATGACAGGCATGAATAAACCCGGCAAGGAAACGTCCATGATCGATAACATCCTGCTTCGAATATTTTACAGGTAAAATTGCTCTGGCTTCCGCAGTAGAAACTTTGATGCCCGGATAGGCCATCACCCATAACCACTCATCAAACGTTGGTACTGGCTGACAGATAATATCTCCTTGTTCCATAATCAGTTGCAAACCGCCGAGATAACATGGCGCGACATTATCATAGTGAATACTGCCGGAAATACGTCCTTCCAGTTGCCCCATCATTGCCAGTAATTGGCTTTCATTAAATGGGAGACCTGCAAACTCGTTCAGTGCCATCAAACCTGCAACAACAGAACAAGCGCTGGAGCCAAGGCCAGAACCAATTGGCATATTTTTTTCCAGCGTCATTTCCACTGGTAATTGTTTGCTCAAACACTGGCAGAATAATTGCCAGCATTGATAAACGATGTTGTGCTCCAGCTTCTCAGGTAACTTCCCTACAAACTGCCCTTCATTACGCAAACTGAAACTCTTCGCTGCCCGGACAGTAACGCAGTCACCTAATAAAGCACCATTAACTGGAGAGACCGCCGCTCCCAGTACATCAAACCCAACACTGACATTGCCAATAGATGCAGGCGCATAGACTTTAATCACAATTAAACTCCCTGTTTCCAGGACAAGGTACGCAGCATATCTGCGAAAACTCCGGCGGCAGTAACATCATTACCCGCCCCGTATCCCCGCAGTACCAACGGTATTGGCTGATAGTAACGCGTGTAGAATGCCAACGCATTTTCGCCATTTTTGACTTTATAAAGCGGATCATTACCATCCACTGCGGCGATTTTCACCTTACAATGGCCCTCTTCAATTATGCCAACATAACGCAATACTTTTCCCTGCCCTTTGGCTTCTGCCACACGCTGGTTGAAAACCTGATCAAGAGAAGGTAAACGTTCCAGGAAAGCATCCACCTCCCCTCGGTTATCAAAGGAGGCTGGCAGTACAGGTTCCACATCAATATCATCCAATTCAAGTTCATAACCTGATTCACGAGCGAGGATCAACAGCTTACGGGCAACATCCATACCGGACAGATCATCACGCGGATCGGGTTCGGTATAACCTTTCTCTTTTGCCAGTAACGTTGCCTGAGATAGTGACATTCCTTCATCCAGCATACCGAAAATAAAAGAGAGAGAACCAGAAAGAATGCCATTGAACTGAATGAGTTCATCACCCGCATTAAGCAGGTTTTGTAAGTTTTCAATAACAGGCAGGCCAGCCCCTACGTTGGTGTCATACAGAAATTTGCGTTTAGATTTCTCTGCCGCCTTACGAATCTGATGATAATAAGCCATTGACGAAGTATTGGCTTTTTTATTCGGCGTGACCACATTGAAGCCATCACTCAGGAAACTGACGTATTGATCAGCAATTTGCTGATTAGAGGTACAATCCACTATCACCGGGTTCAGTAAATGGTACTCTTTCTCCAAACGGATCAGGCGGCTCAAACTAAAAGGTTCTTTGGCCTCTGATAAATGTTGCTGCCAATTATCAAGGCAAATACCTCTCATATCCGTCAACATGGCCCGTGAATTAGCAATACCACATACCCGTAAATCAATGTGTTTTTGCTTCAACCATGTTTGTTGACGACGGATCTGTTCAATCAAAACACTGCCTACACCACCAACACCGACAACAAAAACTTCGATCACCTGATCGGTATTAAATAACATCTGATGGCACAAACGAATAGCTGTCGTTGCCACTTCATTATCGATAACCGCAGAGATAGAACGTTCAGAAGATCCCTGTGCGATTGCAACAATATTGATGTTACCGCGCGCCAATGCAGAGAAGAAACGGGCAGAGATGCCACGCAAGGTACGCATACCATCGCCAACAACAGAGATAATGGAAAGATTTTCCATCACATCCAAAGGATCAAAAACTCCCTCTTTCAGCTCAAGATAGAATTCTTCACTCAATGCCTGACGTGCGCGTTCCAATTCACGTTGAGGGACACAGAAGCTGATACTGTATTCTGAAGATGACTGAGTAATCAGCACAACAGAGATCCCTTTGCGGGACATGACAGCAAATACCCTTGCCGCCATACCAACCATCCCCTTCATACCCGGGCCTGATACGTTAATCATTGCCATATTGCTCAGGTTGGTAATCCCTTTTACCGGCGTACTTTCATCTTTCTGCCCGTCACCGATCAGTGTTCCCGGCGCATCTGGATTGGCGGTATTTTTAATCAAACAAGGGATCTGAAATTGAGCAATTGGAGCAATGGTCCGTGGATGCAATACCTTGGCACCGAAATAAGAGAGCTCCATCGCTTCCTGATAGGACATGCCTTTTAATAACCGTGCATCCGGCACAATTCTGGGATCACAGGTATAAACACCATCCACATCAGTCCAGATTTCACAACATGTCGCCCGCAAGCAAGCCGCCAAAACCGCAGCAGAATAGTCAGAACCATTACGCCCCAGGACAACTAGCTCCCCTTTATCATTTCCAGCCGTAAATCCAGCCATCAGGATAATATGGTCATCAGGAATATTCAGAGAAGCAATGCGCTTCGTAGACTCGTTGATATCTACCGTAGATTCAAGGTAATGACCTTGTGCCAACAAATTTTCTACCGGATCAATCACCGTGACCTTGTGACCACGTGCCTGCAATACAGACTCCATGATGGCGATAGAGAGTTTTTCCCCACGACAAATCAGGGAAGCGTTAATGCTGTCCGGGCATTGGCCCAGTAACGAAATACCATGCAGAACCTGTTTCAATTGAGCAAATTCTTGCTCAACCATCATTTTTAACCGTTCATAAGCAAAACCGGGTTGCGCCTGTGCCACCCCCTGTAATAAATCAACAAAGATCTGCTCAGCATCGTGCATATGGGTAATGATCTCTTGCCCAGCTACCGTTTTTTCAATCATAGCCACCAAATGATTGGTAATTTTTGCCGGAGCAGAAAGCACCAACGCAACCCCTCCTTGAGAAAGTTTTTTCTCTGCAATATCGGCAACGCTCAACACTCGCTGGTAATTAGCGATCGAAGTTCCTCCAAATTTAAGCACTCGCATTAACATTTTTCTCCTGATTCCGCGCCAAAAAAAAGCCCGCATCTGATTTGGATGCGGGCTTTTTTCTCTGTTTTATATATGCGTCAGCCCGCCCCGCAACCTGTGGTTCCGGTGGTGGTAATCATTGTGGTTTTCAGGCTGATAGTTTGCATAGGTTCCTGTCTGTCATTTAATGAGTTCGACCCTATATTGGTTAAATGAATTTGTGCGCAAAGTCAAACATTTTCTCTAAATAACCTTACGCTTTTGATATTTTTAATATTGAAATAATTCATTTCATGGTCATCAAGACAAACAAATATTTCTTACTGAACCCAATCTTTTAGTTGTTAAATCCATTTTTAACAAAATTAACAATATATTTTATCTTTTCGTAAAAATCAGTTCTTTTTGTTCACCGCCAAGCTCATGGGGGATTATTTTTCGCACAAAACCACTCTGTGCGTTAACAAGAATTTGTCATTTGCATGACAGAATACAAGGTATAAAATAACCAATATAAATAATATTAACGTGCTACAATCAATTTTGATGTACGTCAATAAAAGGTAGTTTTTTTAGATGGTAAATGCATTGCAAGCTGTTATATTGCTGTTAATGGACTAACATAACACTGTTTAACCAGTTTTTTTGGGTATATACCCACCAAAGGAAAAGCAACTTTTACTTTCAGTGTAAAACATATCAATAAAATGTTATTACTGATTTGGGCTATCATTTCAGTGATGACAAATAATAACCAGTAAATATCCTGAGATAAGAGTAGTTTGAATCATTCTGATTTATTTTTAAGCGATTCTAGGTAGCAACCATGCAAACCCCGCACATTTTGATTGTTGAAGACGAAATTGTCACTCGCAATACCCTAAAAAGCATTTTCGAAGCTGAAGGGTACATAGTTTATGAAGCCACCGATGGTTCAGAAATGCACCAAATTCTGTCAAACAACGACATTAACCTGGTGATTATGGATATTAACCTTCCAGGCAAAAATGGCTTGTTACTTGCCCGCGAACTGCGTGAGCAAGCAAATGTTGCCTTGATGTTCCTGACCGGCCGTGATAACGAAGTAGACAAAATCCTTGGCTTGGAAATTGGTGCAGATGATTACATCACTAAACCATTTAATCCGCGTGAATTGACTATTCGCGCCCGCAACCTGCTTTCTCGTACCATGAATCTGAGTAATGTCAGCGAGGAACGCCGCCAAGTTGAAAGTTATAAATTCAACGGTTGGGAATTAGATATCAATAGCCGTTCTCTGATAAGCCCAGCTGGTGAGCCGTATAAATTGCCACGCAGCGAGTTCCGCGCCATGCTTCATTTCTGTGAAAATCCAGGCAAAATCCAAACACGCGCAGATTTACTGAAAAAAATGACAGGTCGTGAATTGAAACCTCACGACCGTACTGTTGATGTAACGATTCGTCGTATCCGTAAACATTTTGAATCGACGCCAGATACGATGGAAATTATCGCCACCATTCACGGTGAAGGCTATCGTTTCTGTGGTGATTTGGAAGCATAACTTGAACTATACCCTATGGATTTCAAGATGCATCGCGACGGCAAAGAAGCGAATCCCCAGGAGCATAGCGAACTATGTGACCGGAGTGAGTGCAGCCAACAAAGAGGCAACTTGAAAGATAACGGGTATATCAGTAAGTCTCTAACAATGACAGGATGGGATATCCCTGTAGGAACCCATCCTGCCCCTCAATTTTGCACCGTCTTCCACGGCATAATGGGTACAGCACTGAGCGCATTCTTCGGTGAACCATCGATCATCTTATCGGAATATGTCAAATAGACTAATGCATTACGGTTTGCATCATAGAAGCGAACGACTTGAAGTTTTTTAAACACCAGTGAGGTTCGTTTCTGGAAAACCACCTGACCTTTTTTGCTGCTCTTTTTAATCTTGTCTGTGAGTTCAATCTCTCCAACCTGCTGACAAGAAATAGCCGCATCAGAAGTATCTTCCGCAAGTCCTAAGCCCCCTTTTATTCCGCCTGTTTTTGCCCTACTCAGGTAGCAAGTCACATTTTTCACATCAGGATCATCAAATGCTTCTACGACAATTTTGTGATCAGGCCCGATAAATTTAAAAACAGTGTCTACCGAGCCAATCTCTTCAGACAGAGCCACCACAGGTATGCACAACAATGTCGTTGTTACGAGTATCTTTATGATTTTTAACATATATAGTCTCATTCCTTAATTAATTCAGCGTAAAATTTCACCACTGAGATACCAAATAAGATGGTAATACCATCAATAGAAATAATTAATCATTAATATAATTTCATAAAGTAATGAGTGAAATAATAATACGAACAAGTATCCTATTGTAAATATAAGACTTGTTTTACACTTAGTGCTCATATCCAGTAGAGTTATTGTTGAATGCCACGCTTGTCAATAAATTATGAACACGAACAGCACACAGAAATCAGAACAGACATACGATGTACAAGGAATGATTCGTTTTACCACTCTGTGGGACTGTTCAAGTGGCAAACAACATAGCCTAGTAGTATAGGTTCTTATGTACCCTATGGATTTCAAGATGCATCGCGACGGCAAGGAAGAGAATCCCCGGGAGCATAGCGAACTATGTAACTGGGGTGAGTGAGCGCAGCCAACAAAGAGGCAACTTGAAAGATAACGGGTATGTTGTTCTTTTGGTCTTAATGACTAAGGAGATGTATGGATCAAACCGGCATCATTCGTGATTTATTACGTTGGCTAGATAATCATTTAGATCAACCATTATCACTCAATAATGTTGCAGCTAAAGCAGGTTATTCTAAATGGCACCTGCAACGTATGTTTAAAGACATTACCGGCCAGGCTATTGGCTCCTATATCCGTGCCAGAAGGTTATCACGGGCAGCCGTTGCTTTACGTTTAACCAGCCGCCCTATTCTGGATATTGCTTTACAGTACCAGTTTGACTCCCAACAAACTTTCACTCGCGCATTTAAAAAACAATTCAATAAAACACCAGCACTTTATCGACTCAGTGAGGAGTGGTGCGCCACGGGTATTTGTCCGCCCATATTGCTGGATAAAAGGTATATTCCCGAAGCAACCTATCTCACACTAGAGGAACAACCACTGGTGGGTATAGAACAGACCTGTTCCTATACGCTGGAACAATGGTCCAGTTTTTGTACTGAAATGCGCCACAATTTCTGGACATATTATCTGCAAAATGCAGAGGTGTTACCTCCTGTACTTTATGGTCTTCACCATGCAACTCCCAATCCAGAAAAAGAAGATGAACAAACCGTATTGTATACAACAGCGGTAGAACCCCAATATGCCCAGTTTGATGTGGCAGGCAGCCAGCCTGTTACATTACCGGCCGGAGAATACGTCTCATTTAGTTACTACGGTACCAAAGATGGCTTACAGGACTTCCTGTTTACCGTCTATGGTATTTGCCTGCCAATGCTAAACTTGACACGTAGGAAAGGATACGACATCGAGCGATATTATCTTACCAATACCAATGATAGAGACAAGGAAGCGGCGAATCATATCATCGAATTTCAGTATCTCATTCCTATCCAGCATTAACGTTGTAATTCATCCAGTGCGGGCGTATCCAGATGTGTGATATCGCCTGCCGTTTCTACAATCCAGCCCGACGCTAGCCACGGACTGTGCTGATAATCCACTCTGGACAGAGAGCAATTTCGCAAGCGAAGACGACGTTCAGCATGTGCGGGCAATCCCAGTATTGTGCCAACCAAACATCCCAAAGCGATGCCATGACTGACTAACAACGGTCGGCTACCAACAGGCAGATGACGACAGCCCTCCAGCGCAGCCCTCATACGCACAGCCAGTTCATCCATAGATTCTCCTTTGGGGATACGTCCCCCAGGTGTGCCATCAAGGACTTTCTTACGCCAGTTCTCTTCTTCCGATGTTAATGAATCAATATTTCTGCGTTCAAGAACCCCCATGTGCAATTCACGCAAACGGGGCTCCAGAATAATTTCACAACCACAAACCTCAGCAATGATTTCCGCCGTTCGACGTGTACGTCCAAGGTCACTGGTAATAATATGGGTAATACTTTCAGATTTTACTCTTTGCGCCACTAATCTGGCTTGATGTTCGCCTGTTTCAGTCAAAGGGCTGTCAGATTGTCCCTGAATACGACGTGCTGCGTTCCATTCAGACTCCCCATGCCGAACAAGATATACCTGTAACATTTTCATTTTCCGTTATACTGCGTAAATACTCGTTCAAAGGATAACTCATCTATTATGTATCACGTTATTGCCGCAACCACCAACCCTGCAAAAATTAAAGCCATTAGTCTCGCCTTTGATGATGTTTTTGGGCCAGGTACTTATCGGATCGAAGATATCAATGTAGACAGTAGCGTCCCACAACAACCTATTGGTAACACAGAAACCCGTACTGGTGCCCGTCAGCGTGTCATGGCGGCCAGACAAGTTCGCCCTGAGGCAGACTTTTGGGTAGGTGTGGAAGCGGGTATTGAAGACGATATGACATTTGCCTGGATGGTTGTGGAATATCAGCAAATTCGCGGAGAATCTCGTTCAGCCAGTCTGATGCTACCAGAAAAAATTCTTGATGGTATCCGCGAAGGTCGGGAATTAGGCCATGAAATGGCTTACCTTACAGGTATTGATAACATCAAGCAGAAAGAGGGTGCAATTGGCTTTTTTACTGATGGCATCCTGACTCGTACCAGCGTGTACCACCAAGCTCTGATATTGGCTTTAGTGCCCGTACATCATGAAATGTATAAAGAGCTGAATGCCCGTTAAACAAACATTCCGCCTAGGCCGCAATTGGCGGCCTGCTATTTCAGTAATTGCTGTTCCAACCAAGCCTTAACATCGTTTGAGGCAAATTTCAGGCTATTAGAGCCGCGCGTAATCGTCGCAATACCCACTCCAAGTTCATTTTTCAGCTCACGCTGGCTCATTTTTCCACTCATCAACTCCTTGATAATGCGTACCCTGGTAGCCAGTGCTGTCCGTTCATCTGGTGTCAATAATAACTGCAAAATCGGATGCTGTAGATTTTCAGCAAAAGCCTGTTGGAGTAATGTCACGAAACATTGCCAATCTTCATGATCTTGCGGCGAAAGTGCCGGATCTGTCAGATAATTCGTCGTCATAATCAATCAGCCATCATACCATTTAACTAGTACAGCAGCATAACATAGTTTGCTATAAATCAATAACGCCTTTGCCATTCCGCGTTAGTCAGCACATTTGATGCTTTGCCCATGAAATGACTATAGAAAACATCATAAACCAAAACATTTTTGACATAATTGCGGGTTTCAGAAAATGGAATGCTTTCAATAAAGGCTATCGCATCGAGTCGCCCACCACTGTCAGATAACCAGCGATCTACCCGAGTTGGTCCGGCATTATAGCCAGCACTGGCAAGTATCCGATTATTTCCAAAACGCTGATAAACCGATTCGAGATAAGCAGTACCAATTTCGATATTCGTCAGCGGGTTTATAAGTTGGCTACTGTTCATATATCCTTGGATTCCATTTTTCTTAACCGTATCCTCTGCCGTTTCTGGCATTACCTGCATCAACCCAATTGCCCCAACTGGCGAATTAGCTTGCGGATTCCAGGCACTTTCCTGGCGGGCTATCGCCATTGCATAGCTTTGAGAAATTCCTTTATTTGCAGTGAAGTGACTAAATTCCCGCAGCCATGCTAATGGAAAACGCTCTTCAAGGTAGTCCCACATTTTTCCGGTTATTGTCGCCTGTACACTAAGCGCTGCCCATTTTTGATTGAAAGCATAACGCGCCAGTTGCTGTTGTTTTAATTTAGCCTGGCTGGCGACCAGATAGCTCCACTCTACGCGAGCAAGATTATCCATTTGCCAATATATCAATTCTCTGACTCTCTGCACTTCAGGTATTGAAGCAATGGCAGCATCTGGCTTTTTTGCGATACTTATCGTCAGCGGATAGTTGACATTCAGTTTTTGCGCAGCAGCCATTGGATAAAAACCACGGCCTTCTGTCAGCTTACGCAGTATCGCTTCACCTTCACTTTTATTACCCTGTGCCAATAGCATGTTGGCTCGCCAATAACGCCATTCCTCTTTGCCTTGGTCCTCTAACGGCAGCAATTTTATCCATTGAGCCAAACCACGTTTATCTGCATGACCCAATGCCAACCGAACACGACGCTCAAGCAATGCAACAGATTGACTACTGCGGATCGCATCATCACGCCACTTTTCCTGTTCATCGCTCACATCCCCCATTAACTGCCAGGCAACAATATCTTTCAACCGCTGACGTTCACTTGCATTCATCTTTTGCACTCTGACAATTGATGGGATGATCGCTCTTGCCTGCTCCGGATCTTGACGAGCGAAACGCGAGAAAGCCGCTAAAGTAGCTACACGGGTAAAATCAGTCGGCCCGGTATGATTAGCAAAATCCGCCACGGTAGCCGGATCATTCTGCAACTTAATCAGATCTTCACTGATACTTTTGTATCCCAGTGGCAATTGTTTAGCGAGGTAACTGACCAGTGACGTATTCCCCGCTTTTAACGCGAGACTAATACGCTGTAATATCAGTTTCACTGATAAATGACCCGTTTGCTGCCAAACATCAAATAATTTATCGCAACTGGCTGGTAAAGAACGCCCATTCAACCAAATTTCTTTTGCTCCCTGCCAGGCAACCTGTTCCTCACCTGTAAACCATTTAGCAAAATAGTAATGACAGCGAGCTGTAATAGATTTCGGTGCTGTAGGAGTGAATGCCAGTATCCCGCGCCACTCTTCGCGGCGTGCAAGCTCATTGATAAAACGGGATGATAAAGAACGTGTAGGGGGCAAATTAGGGTAACGATCAATAAAATCACGGACCTGCGTTGGTGTGACAAGTGCCAAATCCTGAGTCAGCTCCCGGTATTCCAGATAAGGATAAAGAGGATAGTTTTTCAATGTCGGCATCAGCCTCGCGATTTCATCCCTATCACTGACATTCCACGCTTGCTTAATCTGCTGATATCTCTGCCGCTGATTTTCCAGAGAATCAGCATTTGCTGCTACAGAGATAAAAATCAACCCTATAGCCATCGCAAGGTATTGCCACTTAGCCATTATCACGTTCCTCCGGGAGATAAAATCAAACAGGTTAATATTACGAATGCATAAACACCATAATAATATAATCACCACCGCTTACCACATAAATTTACCCTATGATAAGATATATAATCATATATTTATAACAGATTAGTTTTTTATATAATAAATTGATTCGCTTTAACAAACTCAACCCAGGATCATTTTATTCGAGCAATTGGGTTATAGAGTTTATTGACTTAAATCGGGTAAACTGTGATAAATCGTGCTCAGACGAGCATAAATAACCTAACTTGATATAATCAAATACCAACACGCCCTGTTCATGCGACTGGCTTCGCAAAACAGGCACTATAACAATCAGAGATAGCGAGGCTTATAGCAACGTGGCTCAATATGTCTACACCATGCATCGGGTCGGTAAAATTGTTCCCCCGAAACGTCATATCCTGAAAAATATCTCCTTAAGTTTCTTTCCGGGAGCAAAAATTGGTGTTCTTGGCCTTAATGGCGCCGGTAAATCGACCTTACTGCGTATTATGGCTGGCATCGATAAAGACATCGAAGGAGAAGCTCGCCCACAATCAGGAATTAAAATTGGCTATCTACCGCAGGAACCTAAATTAAATCTTGAGTACACTGTCCGCGAAGCAGTGGAAGAAGCGGTTAGCGAGGTAAAACATGCGCTGACCCGGTTGGATGAAGTCTATGCAGCCTATGCTGATCCTGACGCCGATTTTGACAAACTGGCTAAAGAACAAGGTGATCTGGAAGCGATTATTCAGTCCCACGACGGCCATAACCTTGATAACCAGCTTGAACGCGCCGCTGATGCCCTGCGTCTGCCACCGTGGGAGGCAAAAATCGAGCATCTATCTGGAGGGGAACGCCGTCGTGTGGCAATTTGCCGCTTACTGCTGGAAAAACCCGACATGCTGCTACTGGACGAACCCACTAACCACCTTGACGCCGAATCTGTCGCATGGCTGGAACGCTTCCTGCACGATTACGAAGGTACCGTTGTTGCAATTACCCACGACCGTTACTTCCTTGATAACGTTGCCGGCTGGATTCTGGAACTTGATCGTGGTGAAGGTATTCCATGGGAAGGTAACTACTCTTCATGGCTGGAACAGAAAGATGCTCGTCTGGCTCAAGAAGCCGCAACAGAAGCCGCACGCCGTAAATCCATTGAGAAAGAGCTGGAATGGGTTCGCCAAAATCCGAAAGGCCGTCAGGCAAAAGGTAAAGCACGTCTGGCCCGTTTTGAAGAATTAAATAGCGTTGAATACCAGAAACGTAACGAAACCAGCGAACTGTTCATTCCACCTGGACCACGCCTGGGCGACAAAGTTCTGGAAGTGGAAAATCTAACCAAATCCTATGGCGACCGGGTTCTGATTGATAATCTGAACTTCTCTCTGCCCAAAGGGGCGATTGTTGGGATTATCGGGCCTAACGGTGCAGGTAAATCTACTCTGTTCCGTATGATCTCCAACCAGGAACAACCTGATTCCGGCACCATCACGTTAGGTGAAACCGTCAAACTCGCTTCTGTCGATCAGTTCCGTGACAACATGGATGATAAGAAAACCGTTTGGGAAGAGATCTCCGGCGGCCAGGATATCATGCGTATCGGTAACTTTGAGCTACCAAGTCGCGCCTATGTTGGCCGTTTTAACTTCAAAGGTGTTGATCAAGGCAAACGTGTCGGTGAATTGTCTGGTGGTGAAAGAGGACGGCTACATTTGGCTAAACTGCTGCAAGTCGGCGGTAACATGCTATTGCTCGATGAACCAACCAACGATCTGGACATTGAAACTTTGCGCGCACTGGAAAACGCCTTGCTGGAGTTCCCAGGTTGTGCAATGGTTATTTCCCATGATCGTTGGTTCCTTGATCGTATCGCAACCCACATCATTGATTATCAAGATGAAGGTAAAGTCACTTTCTTTGAAGGTAACTTTAGTGAATACGAAGACTATAAGAAGCGGACTCTCGGAGCAGAAGCACTGGAACCACATCGCATTAAATATAAGAGAATCAGCAAATAATCATATTGAAAATGGCCTGGTAACAGGCCGTTTTCCACTCAATTATTTAGATATAAACTCATAGTCTTATTCATTATGCTATGTGTAAGATAAGTATCATGGATAATCTTTCCTTCTTTCAAAGTAATAATACGATCTGCATGTTTAATAAGCCTATTATCCTGTGAAGCCACAACAACTGTACCTCTTTGGTTATGAGCAATAAAACTTAAGATATCAATAGCTGTTTGGCAGTCATAATTATTAAGATGACGGGTTGGCTCGTCAGCAAACAAATACCGAGGGCTTTTCACAATGGCGCCAGCTATTGCCACCCGTTGTTTTTCATTATCACGTAATTCCTTGGGATATATATCTTTCTTGTGTTTCAGGCCAACAATATTGAGTGCCTTAGTTGCCCTGACTATTGCTTCCTGATGAGAGATCGTGATTCCACAAGAGAGAGATAATAGCAAATTATCCAAGACCGTAAGTTCATTAGATAAATTAATTCTTTGAAAGATAAAACCACAATTTATCAAATGGAATCTATCTAACTCGAAGTTATTCATCCTCCCCAATTCATTATCAGCAATTAATATTTTTCCTCCGTCGAGAGGCAATAACCCAGAAATCATTGCCAGCAAAGTACTTTTTCCTGAACAAAGATCCCCATTAATCAAAGTAAATTCACCTGGAAAAATAGAAAGAGTGATGTCTGAAATCATTTTCTGGTTAGCTTTACTTTTCGAAAAACCATATGAAATATCAATGGCTTCAATCGTAGCGATTTGATTCAAATTCATTATCTCAGCATAATTAATAGTGTAAGAAATCTGGCATTATCAGTAACTCTTACAGCCAGAGCAATCCGTAAAAATACAGATATTCATCATTATAAGATTACACAAACGAGGGAAAATCATATAAGAAATATCTCAATTGAAAGTATATCAATATTTCTACCAGTGACTATTTCAAATGACTATCTGTATGCTAAAATCAAAATTTTACTAAACAAGATCAACCCATTCCTATCAACCATTCATTAGCAACAGGCCATTATTTTGTTTGTACAAATAAAAAAATAACATCAGACAAATAATTTTTTATAGATAAAAACACCTTAACATCATAACAACATGTTAAAATTAATATTTAATTACCATAATAACAATGATACTTCTAACATTAAATTATTAATAGAAAAATCAACCCTCTCCTTATTCTCCAACCAATCAAAAACACAAAAAATTTTATTTAAAAATCAACTGGGAAGTATTTAATTATTAATCTTGTTTTTATTCAAGAAATAAATAATCAATAGAAGTATCAAAAATATTAATAGCTGTTATATATTTTATTACTTACAGGAAACAAAAATATCCAGCCACAATGCATATTGTGATTAGATATATATTTACTAATTTATCATATAAAATATTATATATACCTTATGGATTTCAAAATGGATCGCGACGGCAAGGGAGTGAATCCCCGGGAGCATAGATAACTATGTGACCGGGGTGAGCGAGTGCAGCCAACACAGAGGCAACTTGAAAGATAACGGGTATAAACGATTCAACTGACGTATCATTTAGGATTAGCCGCTAAAAGTTGCTGAATGAGTTCAATACAACGTAGGAAACGCTGATCATAATCGGGTGAATCCACATTGACATATTCAATATTATTACTTTTCAGCATATCCTCCAGCAGTTGCTGGAACTCTTTACGATCCTGCTCGCTGCCAAGGCTACGCAAACCGTCAGCAACCCAAGGGGTGTTGTTTTCCAGTAGAATGACCAAATCAAATCGATATTCATCAATTAATGCCTGAACAAACGGGTGTTCACGTCCTTCATATCGCTTACAGAAGGCTTGGGTAGTGACAAAATCGGTATCTATAAATGTCACCTTATTCGCATATTTTACGGCAAAATCAATATATTGGGCTTGTCCCAATGCAATCTTGTCATAGTCCGAATATTGTAGCGCCATCTCATCTCCCCCCAGATGAGAAAAAACATAATCACGACCATATTCCCAAGCACTTGTCGTATTAAAAATATTTGCCAATTTGTTAACTAACGTAGATTTACCACTGGACTCTCCACCAAGAATCGCTACGGTACGAACAAAGAAAGGCTTCACTTCCGTAGGAATATATTCCCAATGACGGAATGGGTCTTGGCGAATATGCCGACCACTGATTTTCATAAACGAACGTTGTGGATCGATAAGAATTGTCTCAATTCCTAAATGTTCTTTATATCGGGGAGAATCCTGAGTTTCGCTGGAATATATATAAGTTGGATTGATGCCTTTTTTTGACATAAAGGCTTTCATGCCGTCACTCCACACATCCCAACCATGTGGATAGGGCTCAATTCCCTGTTCATCAAAAGAGTGAATATGAATATTTTTCTGATATTTAAATGTTTGAAGCAACCAGCGCAGACGATCACTCACCGTAGGTTGCTGAGACATGGAACTGCTCATAAACAGCTCCCGATCTCTCGGCTCATCATGGCAAAGGATAATATGCAACTCATCCACCTGACTACAGGCCCGTTGAATCAGATAGATATGCCCAGTATGCAATGGATAGAATTTGCCGAATACCACTCCAACAGTTTTATTTTGCACAGGATATTGCAACCTCAGATAGTGATGAAGAGCAGCCAGTTTTTGGGCACTGGGACTTTTAATTTTGTCATTAATTAATTGGCTGAGATAACCTTTGGTCATACCACTTGCATCGGCAACCTGCTGCAACGTATGACCTGTCTGTTTAATCGCTTCTTTAAGGTAGTCAAATTGCCCCATATCTCCTCCCTATTTAACCAAAATCTTCCATAACAGATAACGCATCCGCCAACTTTTTCACACCAAAAACTTCCATTCCTGGCTGTACTTTTTTCGGCATATTGGCATAAGGCACTATCGCCCGTTTAAAACCATGTTTAGCGGCTTCGGATATGCGCTCCTGTCCACTGGGCACAGGACGGATTTCCCCTGCTAGCCCCACCTCTCCAAATACAACCAAATCACGGGGTAACGGCCGATCCCGAAAACTAGAGACTAAAGAGAGCAGTAAAGCGAGATCCGCGCTGGTTTCCGCAACTTTAACGCCACCCACAACATTCACAAACACATCCTGATCGGACATTTGCAAACCACCATGGCGATGAAGGACAGCCAACAGAATAGCTAACCGGTTTTGCTCCAAACCCACAGCCACCCGCCGTGGATTGGTCATCATAGAATGATCCACCAGCGCTTGAATCTCTACCAACAGAGGACGAGTCCCTTCCCACACCACCATGACAGAACTGCCAGCGGTAACTTCATCACCACGGCTCAGGAAAATCGCTGATGGGTTACTAACCTCACGCAATCCTTGTTCTGTCATGGCGAATACGCCAAGCTCATTAACGGCCCCAAACCGATTTTTATGACTGCGTAAAGTGCGAAAGCGGGAATCTGCTTCACCATCAAGCATCACTGAACAGTCAATACAGTGTTCCAACACCTTCGGACCCGCCAACGAGCCATCTTTGGTCACATGACCAACCATAACAATGGCAACACCACGAGTCTTAGCAAACCGAGTAAGATAAGCGGCAGTCTCTCTGACCTGAGCGACACTCCCCGGCGAAGATTGAATATCCGCCATATGCATCACTTGAATGGAGTCAATCACCATCAACTTTGGCTGCTCCTGCTCCGCAATCAGACAAATTTGTTCAATACTGGTTTCTGACAACATATTCAGATTATCAGCCGGCAATCCCAACCGGTGCGCACGCATTGCCACCTGCTGTAACGACTCTTCCCCAGTGACATATAAAGTTTTCATCTGTGCAGACAACTGACACATCGTCTGCAACAATAAGGTACTTTTCCCTGCTCCCGGATTACCGCCAATCAGAATCGCGCTACCGGGAACAACACCACCGCCAAGCACCCGATCGAACTCTTTAAATCCCGTAGAAAAACGAGGAAGTTCTTCCAGACTGATCTCTGATAATTTCTGAACCCTGCTGACACCAGCATCTCCCGCATAACCACTGAACCGCTCATTACGGGAGGAAGGTGCTGCGGCTAAGCGCACCTCCGTAATGGTATTCCAAGCATGACACGCACTACATTGCCCCTGCCAGCGCGGATAATCCGCCCCACATTCATTACAGACAAATGCCCGCTTTGCTGCTTTCGCCACTCTGTACTCCTAAAGGGTATATTAACGCTCTTCGTGTTTAAGACCGCCACTTAACACACACAATACTCCCATGAGATCAGCATGACGGATGGTCACTTTCGACTGTGCATAAACTTTCGGCTTAGCGTGGTAAGCAATACCTAACCCTGCTTTGCGGATCATCTTCAAGTCATTAGCGCCGTCACCAATCGCGACAGTTTGCTCCAATGAGATATCCAGTTTTTTTGCCAGTTTCACCAATGTGGCAGCTTTATATTTAGCATCAACAACGGGTCCTATAACCTTACCTGTCAACTTACTATTTTTTACTTCTAACTGATTGGCTACCGCAGCCACCAAACGTAAATTCTGGCGCAAATGGTCAGCAAAATAGGTAAAACCCCCCGATGCGATTGCCACATGCCAATCAAAGGATTGTAACTTACGCACCAAACTGGTCAGCCCCGGCATAAGTGGTAAATTTTCTACAACCTGTCGCAGAATATCAGCATCAGCCCCTGCCAACTGGGCAACTCGCTCCCGCAGACTATCAGAAAAATCCAGCTCTCCTTGCATTGCCCGCTCGGTAATTTCGGCTACTCTGTCACCTACGCCAGCCAAACGGGCAATTTCATCAATACATTCAATTTGAATTGCTGTTGAATCCATATCCATCACCAGCAAACCTGGGGACCGCAACCGTGGGATCTGCCCCAAAGGAACCACATCTAACCGACACTCATCAGCCAGCCGTTTAATACGAGCAGTCAAATTTCCGGCAATACGTACTACCTGATAATCATCAATACGCCATGAAGAAACGATGACAATAGCAGCACCAAGCCGATGTTGAAAATTACTAATACGTTGTTTATCCAGGCCACGGCCATATATCAACCAACCACTGTCACCCGCTCGGTAATCCAACGGCATAACTTCTTCACCACTTAACGAAAGTGGTAATCCCGGCCACTTATGGACCTCTTCCGGCAAATAGTGATAAGCCAGGTTATTAGACATTAATCCCTACTCCTGTAATCCCACATGATTTGACAGCAAAAAATTGTGCTTCAAACTATCCTCTCTGTACTGCATCTGGCAACATTGCGTTGACCAAAGCTTGGAAGAGATAACGATGATCAAAGCTAAATTAAAATTCCGACTGCATAAAACAGCTATTATCTTGATTTGCATTGCTTTATTAGTATTTCTAATGCAGGGTGTTTCTTATTTTAGCCGTTCTCACCAACAAGCCCAGATGGATCAATTTGAGGAATTGGCAAAAACCTTGGCAAAACAAGTCGCATTCAGCTTATCTGATTATATGGAGAGTGGCAGCAAAGATCTTAATAATGAGCGGATACTGGCTAATTTGCATCATCTGACGACAAACAGTCGCATACTTGATGCCAGTGTTTATCTTAATAATGGGACTCAGATTGCTCATAGCGGGGAGAACGTTTCGGTGCGGGATCGTCTATCTTTGGATGGTAAAAAAGCGGGCAGCTACTTTAACTACCAGATAGTCGTCCCCATCTCAGGAAAAGATGAGCCCAAAGGCTTTCTGCGTCTGACGCTAGATACCCACAAATTGGCAACCGAGTCCAAGCAGGTGGATAACACGACTAACTTACTCCGGATCATGATCTTACTCGCTTTAGCAATTGGTTTTATTCTGGCACATAACCTATTGCAATTAACGCCAAGTCGATGGCAACAATCGCCTTATTTACTGACAGCTAACAGTAAATCAAGTGCAAATGAAGAAGAAGAGAAATAAGATGAAAATTTCTTACTAAATCATTTTGATATTTAAACTAATAGAGGCGGTTATTTCTACCATCCCATTATCTCAGTCACTTCGTAGATGGAATTAGGGCATGGCTCGGAACATTTAATTGTTGCTAGAGCCTCCTTTGCCAAGAAATTTCATAGCCGAATAAACACGCTGTAACTAATAAAAAATCATCAATCTTAACTGAAAGAAACAAGCTCTCCCATTATAATAATAACCAAAGTAATAGTTTATTTAGTTACTTTAACTTAAATTACATAATAATATTCTCAGTGACATATATCACATATTTATCAATATATAGAATTAAATTAGAGCATTTGGCAACGTCCACATAACCAATTAATTAATAAAGCATTTTTTATTATCACTCATTTTATAACAAAACCATATCCAATTGTTTTTATTGATAATTTATAACAATCCGCATTTCTCAATTATAGCATTAAGTAATATTTACATATTGATTATTAAATCAAATTCATGACTAATAGCGCCCCAAAAATTATATGAAACGTGCGGGATGCCAAAGAATAATGAAAAAAAAGATTATTATTTTTACTAGTTTTCTTATTGTTACTACCGATGTTAAAGCCGCCGAAATTTCAGATCAGCAACTCATTCATCAACAAGAACGACAGAAAGCACTGGAAGCCCAATTAACACCACCACCGGCGGATATTCGTCTGTCTGTTCCTGAAACAGCAGTACCTTCTAAATTTCCTGACGATACGCCCTGCTTTCCCATTACGCATGTCGTTCTTGAAGGCACGGAACATTTTCCTCACTGGTTACCTTTAAAACGTTTAGCCCAACAGGGAGAAAACCAATGTCTGGGCACCCGGGGGATTAATATATTAATGACTCGGATACAAAACCGGTTAATTAATCATGGCTATGTCACTAGCAGAGTATTAGCTCCCAGTCAGGATCTTAATTCCAAGACATTAAAACTCATGATCATACCGGGCAAAATTGGGCATATTCGCTATACCGCTGAAAGTGGCAATTATATTCAACGGATAACCACATTTCCTCCCCGCGAAGGAGAGCTGCTTGACTTACGGGATATTGAGCAGGGATTAGAAAATTTACAACGTTTTCCTACCGTTCAAGCTGACATGGAAATTGTACCGAATGAACGATTAGGAGAAAGCGATATCGTGCTGAACTGGCGTCAGTCAAGACATTGGCGACTCGCTAGCTATCTGGACGATTCAGGTTCTAAAACTACCGGACGTTACCAAGGCGGATTAACTTTATATCTGGATAATCCTCTTGCGTTGAGTGATCTATTTTATATCTCCGGTGGACGCGATATTTACTCTCCTTCTGGTCGCAGCAGCAAAAACTACACCATCCACTACTCCCTACCAGTGGGATACTGGATGGCAGGCATCACTGCCAGTAATTACGATTACAACCAAAAAGTAGCCAGGCCAAATAGAGACGACAAATACAGTGGCGAAAGCAAAAACCTGAATGTCCAACTCAGCCGGATCTTGCATCGTAACGCCAGTCAAAAAACCTCGGTTAACGGCGAAATTTATCGTCGCACATCCAAAAGTTTCATTAATGACCTGGCAATCGGCGTACAGCACCGGGAAACGGCTGGCTGGAAATTGGGATTATCTCATCGTCACTATATCGGTAGTGCGACCTTGGATACCGGAGTGACCTACCAACAGGGAACACGCTGGTTTGGAGCTCAACCCGCACCAGAAGAAGTCCGTGGTGAAGCCACTGCCTTACTTAAAACAACCCAGTTTTCTGCGGCACTATCGGCACCATTTACCCTATTTTCTCAGCCATTCATCTACAAAACCCAGTACCTGCGCCAAATAAGCGCCAGAACGTTGACGCCACAGGATCAATTTTCAATTGGCAACCGCTGGACCGTACGCGGATTTGACGGCGAACGCACGCTCAATGGAGATCATGGTTGGTACAGCCGTAACGAACTGGAATGGCAAACGCCACTGAATGGTCAATCCCTATATATGGGCGTGGATTATGGCGAAATCGGTGGGCCGGGAAATGAGCAACGGCTGGGAAAACATCTGGCGGGCGGCGTTCTAGGCTATCGCGGCACTCTTAAAGGCGTGAGCTATGACCTGTTTGCCGGTATCCCGCTATCCAAACCGGATGGCTTTCAAACCTCATCAGTCACAACTGGATTCAGTGTGTACTGGCAGTACTAACTCAAAATAACAACGCAGCCAAAGTTATCGCAGATAAAAAGTGTTAGTGGAGAAAAACAATGAACAAGCATCTGTATCGTATTATCTTTAACAAAGCCCGGAACATGTTGATGGTCGTGGCCGATATTGCAACTTCCGGGCAAGGTAGTACGGTACGCCGCCGCAGTCGTCGGCAATTACCACAATGCCTTTGCCGGTTAACAGCGTTACGACTGAGTTTGTTATTGGCAACCGGCTGCATCTCCCTAACAGCGCAGGCCAATATTGTGGCCGACGGACAAGCACCGGGTAATCAGCAACCGACTATCCTGAACAGTGCAAACGGTACGCCACAAATCGATATTCAGACCCCTAACGCCGCGGGTATCTCGCGTAATACCTACAGCCAATTTGATATCGATAAACGAGGCGTCATCCTTAACAACAGTCACAATGCTGTCCAAACTCAACTGGGCGGTATGGTGGCAGGAAATCCTTGGCTTGCCAAAGCGGAAGCCAAAATCATTCTCAATGAAGTGAACAGCATTAACGCCAGTAAACTTAATGGCTGGATAGAAGTCGCCGGACAAAAAGCCGACGTTATTATTGCCAACCCGGCGGGCATCACCTGCAACGGTTGTGGATTCATTAACGCCTATCGCGCAACACTCACCACAGGACAGGCCATGATGGAACAAGGCCGACTGAAAGGCTTTGATATTGAGCGGGGAGAAGTGCGCATTGAAGAGCTAGGAATAGACAGTTCACAACAAAATTATACCGCAATTATTGCCCGCTCGGTGGTAATCAACGGCAAACTGCACGCGAAAGATCTAAAAATCACAACCGGACGTAATATCGTTGATGCTGCTCACCAGAACATTAAGAAAAAATCTGCTGACGGCAGCAAGAATCTATCATTTACGCTGGACGTAGCCGCACTCGGTGGCATGTACGCCAATAAAATCGTGCTGGTGGGTACCGAATTTGGTGTAGGGGTACGTAACGTCGGCCACATCGGAGCAATCGCTGGTGAAGTCCGCCTCACGGTTGATGGACGGATTGAGAACAGTGGCACAATTGCTGCACGAAGTCATACCACAATCAAAGCGGAGTCGATACAGAGTGCCAAAGGCAGTATTCTGGCCGCCGGAATTGATGATAAAGGGAAAGCCACGCTGCCCGGATCGCTGACACTGACCGCCAAACAGCAAATTCAGGCCAATGGACAAAACTTGGCGACCAATACTCTGGAAGTACAGAGTAAAAAGATTGATCTTAGCGGCAGCCAAACTTCTGCCAACAACATTCAACTCACTGCCAGTCAGCAAGAGATTAGCACCGCCAACGCTACAGTCACCGCTGACCGTTTTACAGCTAAAACACCAGGTCAATTTAACAATGACGGCGGCACACTGGTAGCACGAGAAATCAACTTAACGACGCCAGACTTATCCAACAAGCAGGGGAAAATTAATCAAACCGGCAACAGCGAGCTGGTACTGAACACCCAAACACTGAGTAACCACAGCGGAATCATTCTCAATGAAGGGAAACGGCTGGCTATCACCACAGGAAATCTGGACAACCGTCATGGAAAAATCGCCAATAATGGAGATGACCTGAACCTAACCGTCCACAAGGAGGCGAACAACACGGAAGGGGGGATAATTCAACTCGCCGGCAAAGGTAAACTGTCACTCAACACCCATCAATGGATAGGTGACAGCGGAGAACTGCTCTCCAATGGTAAACTGGATATACAAGCCCACAACCTGCAACTGAACAAAAAAGCAGTCACTACCGCCGACAAAATTACAATAAAAACAGATACATTAAGCCATCAGAGTGGAGTAATGCAGCAACAGAGTAAGGACAAAATGTCCCTTACTGCCAAGACGCTGAATAACCAAAATGGCGAGATTCAAAGTAATGGCAACCTGAAAATCGATGCCACCACCTTAGATAACAGCAAAGGCAAAATCGCTGCAACCGGTGGCAGCACAGAACTGATCATTGGGAAAAACATTGAAAACGTTGACGGACGAATCGAAGCCAAAACGACGCTCACCACAAAAAGTCAGGCGTTGAATAACCATCAAGGATCATTACTGGCTCAACAGATAGACAGCCAAACCAAAGGGCATAAATTCACCAACACCGCGGGACAAGTTATTGCCCAAGAAAAACTCACCCTAAACAGCGGTGAACTGGATAACACGTCTGGTTTGTTACAATCTGGCAATGACATGATAGTCAATACTCATGGACAGAAACTGACTAACACTAAAAATGGTGACGAAAAAGAGATCAAAAAAGGCACCATATTAAGCAACGGCAATCTGGAACTCCGTACAGGAGATATCAACAACACCGCCGGCATTATCTCTGCTAAAGGAAAAACCACCCTTAACGCCGGTAACGTTGACAATACCGACGGCCAACTCTTATCACAACAGATGGCGGAACTGACCACACAGGCATTAAATAACACTCGTGGACAGATCCAATCAGAGTCAAGCCTGTTGCTGGATACCCAAAACCAAGCCCTGACCAATACCGACAGTGGCAAAACTGGCGGTATTATTGCTAAAGACTCATTACGTATTTCCAGTGGTAAACTGACTAATAACTCGGGCGCTATCCTTGGTCATGGCATTCACATCAACACCCATGAACAACGGCTAAGCAACCAAAAAGGCACCATAGAGAGCAAGAAAAATCTGCAACTTGACAGTGGAGAACTCGACAGTACCAGTGGACAAATAAAATCTGATGGCAACATGACATTAGACACCCACGGGAAAAAGCTCACCACCGCAAAAAGCAGCGACACTGGTGGCGTGGCCAGTAAGGGAATACTCACCTTAAAGACAGGCGAGATAGACAACCACGATGGCACCATCACTGGAACAGGGACGACAACGATAACGGGTGGAGAACTCCACAACCAACGAGGAAAACTTGTCAGCAAAACCAGCTCCCTGACATTAACGGTAAACAACACTGACAACAGCGGTGGACTACTGCAATCTGCGGGTGATCTGACACTGGATACGCAAGGTAGGCTGCTAACCAACACCAACAGCGGCAAAGACCGGGGCATAATCAGCATAGGCAACATGAAGCTGACAACCCAAGGCGTTAACAACGATGCGGGCCTAATCCATGCGGGTAAAAACCTGATCCTTGACGGGCAAAAAGGAACCATAACCAACCGCAATAGCCAGCCTCATCAGGGTATCCGTAGCTCAGGAGACTTGACGCTGACTGCAAGTGGTATTGATAACCATCAAGGATCTGTAGAAGCGGATAAACAACTCACCGTGACATCCGGGACCGTTGACAATACCGGTGGCCTGTTGAAATCCGGCACAATCCTGTCGCTCAACATCCAAGGCCAAAAGCTGATTAACGCACAGAGCGAAGAAAAACGCGGTATCCGCAGCGGCAGTGATCTGACACTGGAAGCCGGTGAAATTGATAACACCGCTGGCGTGATAGATTCACAAGGTGAAACCACGCTGACTAGCCAAAACCTCAACAACACCAGTGGTAAAATCCTCTCGCGGAAAAAAGCCAATCTGACAACACAAGCAGTCAACAACCAAAGTGGACAGATACAATCCGCAACCCGTCTGAAATTAGATACACAACAGCATGAACTCACTAACACCGATAGCGGTAAAAACGGCGGAATCATCGCGGAAGATGCCTTGGAACTGACTACCGGTAAACTGATCAATGACCGCGGATCTATCCGTGGCGGTGAAACCCACATTAACACCCATCAGCAAGCGCTAAACAATGTGGCTGGCACCATAGTCAGTAAGAAAAATCTAAAACTCGATAGCGGAGAACTTAACAGTACCGGCGGGAGAATAGAGTCCACCGGCGATATGACGCTGACCACTGGCGATATTGACAACCAAGACGGTGTGATTATTGGTACAGGAACAACAACCGTAACCGGCGGTGAACTAAAAAACCAAGGCGGAACCCTCGCCAGTGAAACCAACACACTCACATTGACCGTGAAAAAAACCGACAACAGTGGCGGCCTGTTGAAATCTGCGGGTGATCTGACACTCGATACACAAGGTAAGCTACTGACTAACCTCAACAGTGGCAAAACCGGGGGCATAATCGGTGCAGGCAATGTCAAGCTGACGGCTCAAGGCATCAATAATGAAGCTGGCTGGATCCATGCGGATAAAAACCTGACTCTAGATGGACAACAAGGCAAAATAACCAACCGCAACAGCCAACCTGAACAGGGGATCTCAAGCCTGGGAGAGTTGACAATAACCGCAGGCACCATCGATAACCAACAGGGAAGAGTTATCGCCGATAAGCAGCTCAACGTGACATCAACAGGTACCGTTGATAATACCAGCGGTAAAATGCTCAGCCAGCATCAACAACTGGCACTGAATACCGGCGAACTGAATAACACAAGTGGTCTGCTGCAATCCAACACCACCCTTTCACTCAACACCCACGGCCAAAAGCTGACTAATACGCAAAGTGGGGATGACCTCGGCATACTCAGCGGCAGTGATCTGACACTGGACGCCGGTGAAATTGATAACACCGCTGGCGTGATAGATTCACAAGGTGAAATCACGCTGACTAGCCAAAACCTCAACAATACCGACGGTAAAATCCTCTCGCGGAAAAAAGCCGATCTGACAACACAAGCGGTCAACAACCAAAGTGGACAGATACAATCCGCAACCCGTCTGAAATTAGATACACAACAGCATGAACTCACTAACACCGATAGCGGTAAAAACGGCGGAATCATCGCGGAAGATGCCTTGGAACTGACTACCGGTAAACTGATCAATGACCGCGGATCTATCCGTGGCGGTGAAACCCACATTAACACCCATCAGCAAGCGCTAAACAATGTGGCTGGCACCATAACCAGTAAGAAAAATTTAAAGCTCGATAGCGGCGAGTTAGACAGTACTGGCGGGAGAATAGAATCTACCGGTGATGGTGATATCACACTGGACACACATGGAAAAAAACTGACCACCGCCAAAAGCGGCAAAACCGGTGGCGTTATCAGTACAGGAACATTGATGCTGACCACTGGTGAAATCGACAACCAAGATGGTTTTATCAAAGGTAGAGGAACAACCACCGTTAACTCTGGTGAACTTAAAAACCAAGGCGGAACTCTCTCCAGTGAAACCAGCACACTCACATTGACCGTGAAAAAAACCGACAACAGCGGCGGCCTGTTGAAATCCAAGGGTGATCTGACACTCGATACACAAGGTGAGCTACTGACTAACCTCAACAGTGGCAAAACCGGGGGCATAATCGGTACAGGCAATGTCAAGCTGACGGCTCAAGGCATCAATAATGAAGCTGGCTGGATCCACGCGGATAAAAACCTGACTCTAGATGGACAACAAGGCAAAATAACCAACCGCAACAGCCAACCTGAACAGGGGATCTCAAGCCTGGGAGAGTTGACAATAACCGCAGGCACCATCGATAACCAACAGGGAAGAGTTATCGCCGATAAGCAGCTCAACGTGACATCAACAGGAGCCGTTGATAATACCAGCGGTAAAATGGTCAGCCAGCATCAACAACTCACCATGAATACCGGTGAACTGAATAACACGAGTGGTTTGCTGCAATCCAAAACAACCCTTTATCTTAACACCCACGGCCAAAAGCTGACTAATACACAAAGCGGGGATGACCTCGGCATACGCAGCGACAGTGACCTGACTCTGGAAGCCGGTGAAATTGATAACACCGCTGGCAAGATAGATTCACAAGGCAAAACCACGCTAACTAGCCAAAACCTCAACAACACTGACGGTAAAATCCTCTCGAAAGGAAAAGCTGATCTGACAACACAAGCGGTCAACAACCAACGTGGGCTGATACAATCCTCAGCCAGTCTGAAATTAGATACACAACAGCATGAACTCACCAACACCGATAGCGGTAAAAACGGGATCGTCGCAGAAGATGCCTTGGAACTGACTACCGGTAAACTGATCAATGACCGCGGCGATATTCGTGGTAACGAAACCCACATTAACACTCATCAGCAAGCACTAAACAACTTGGCTGGCACCATATTCAGTAAGAAAAATCTAAAACTTGATAGCGGAGAACTTAACAGTACTGGCGGGAGAATAGAGTCTACCGGCGATATGACGCTGGACACGCATGGAGAAAAACTGACCTCAGCCAAAAGCGGTGATACCGGTGGCGTTATCAGTAAAGGAACATTAACGCTAACCACTGGCGAGATCGACAACCAAGACGGTGTGATTATCGGTACAGGAACAACGACCGTTACCGGTGGTGAACTGAAAAACCAAGGCGGGACCCTCGCCAGTGAAACCAGCATACTCACCTTAACCGTGAAAAAAACCGATAACAGTGACGGCCTGTTACAATCCAAGGGTGATCTGACACTCAATACACAAGGTGAGCTACTGACTAACCTCAACAGTGGCAAGACCGGGGGCATAATCGGTGCGGGCAATGTCAATCTGACCGCTCAAGGCATCAATAATGAAGCGGGTCTGATTCGTGCGGATAAAAACCTAACTCTAAATGGACAACAAGGCAAAATAACCAACCGCAACAGCCAACCTGACCAAGGGATCTCAAGCCTGGGAGAGTTAACAATAACTGCGGGCACTATCGATAACCAACAGGGAAGAGTTATCGCCGATAAGCAGCTCAACGTGACATCAACAGGCACCGTTGATAATACAAACGGTAAAATGCTCAGCCAGCATCAACAACTGGAACTAAATACCGGCGAACTGAATAACGCCGGTGGTCTGTTGCAATCCAACACCACCCTTTCACTCAACACTCACGGACAGAAGCTGATTAACACTCAAAGCGGGGATAAACACGGTATCCGCAGCGGCAGTGATCTGACACTGGACGCCGGTGAAATTGATAACACCGCTGGCGTGATAGATTCACAAGGTGAAACCACGCTAACCGGCCAAAACCTCAACAATACCGACGGTAAAATCCTCTCGAAAGGAAAAGCCGATCTGACAACACAAGCGGTCAACAACCAACGTGGGCTGATACAATCCTCAGCCAATCTGAAACTGGATACCCAACAGCAGAAACTAACGAATACCGATAGTGGAGAACTTAACGGAATCCTCGCACGGGATAGCCTAAAACTGATTACAGGTGAACTCATCAATGATCTCGGATATATCCGTGGCGATGAAACTCACATCAATTCTCATCAACAGACATTAAGCAATCTAACTGGCACTATAGTCAGTAAGAAAAACCTACAACTCGATAGCGGCAAGTTAGACAGTACCGGTGGACTAATAAAGTCTGGCGGCAACATGACGCTAGATACTCACGGAGAAAAACTGACCAACGCCAAAAGCGGCGATAACCGTGGCGTTATCAGTAAAGGGACAATGATCCTCACTACCGGTGAAATCGACAATCAGGATGGTGCGATCATCGGTACAGGAACAACGACAGTTACTAGTGGTGAACTGAAAAACCAAGGCGGAACACTCACCAGCGAAAAAGATGCGCTGACATTATCGGTGAACCAAACTGACAACAGCGGCGGCCTATTGCAATCCGCAGGTAAACTTACTCTTGATACACACGGCCATTCCCTGACGAATAAAAACAGTGGTGATAAGGGCGGCATTCGCAGCCAAGGCGACATATTCATTACCAGCAGTGATTTACATAATCAGGCCGGCATGATTACCAGTCGTAAAATCGCAACCCTGAACACTGCCGCCGTGAATAATACTCAGGGCACTATTGCTGGTACTCAACAGATAAAACTCACTACCCAAGCATTCAATAACCAGCAAGGCACCGTCGATTCTGATGGCAACCTGAATCTCAACACTCAAGGCCAACGCCTGAATAACACCGGCGACAAAGATAAATCAGGCGAATTCTCTGCTCGCGGAGATTTAACACTGGATATCGGTGAGTTAAACAACGACGCTGGTTTTATCGCCGCGGATGGCAAAACTAAGATTACCAGTACAACCCTCACCAATAAAAAAGGACTGATTGCTGGCAATAGCGGACTAAAGATTCATAGTCAAACGCTTATCAACAACAATGGCTCATTGAAGTCAGCAAAAACCGTCAATATTGACACAAACGGGCAGCTACTGAACAACCAGCATGGCCGTATTATTGGCGATGACAACACCACCGTGACCAGTGGCAAACTGAATAACCAACACGGACACATTCAGGGCAAAAAACTCACCATCGACGCCGGGCAAGCCGATACGGATAACCAGGACGGTAAGCTATTATCAACAGACACCATGAGCCTGAATACCCTACAACTCGACAACCGCCGCGGGCAGGTCAACGCCGTAGGTGACACGACGATTAACGCGCGAAAACAAACGAACAACACTGGCGGTTTTATCCACAGTGACCAACAACTGACACTCAAAACAGCAGAACTCATTAACCGGGAGACTAATCACCCTGACCAGGGTACCGAAGCCCAAGACCTGATAATTGAAGCTCAACAGGTGGATAACACCCAGGGAACATTACAGGGAGTCAACCGCCTGCAAGCCATCATTAACCAGTCGCTGAAAAACGAACAAGGATTGGTTTCTGGTGGAAAACAACTCACCATCGAAGATAAAACCCAGAAACTGACGGTGAATAACCAACAAGGCACACTGATTGGAAGTGAAAAGGTCAATATTAAAGCCAATGCCTTGAGCGGTGACGGTCAAACCTTATCGCAGGGCGATATGGAAGTGAAATTAAAACAGGACTTCCACAACACTGGTAACATCGCCGCCGACGGTAAGCTGTCTCTGGAAACCGACAGCAACATTATCAATGACAGCACAATTAAAGCCGGGCAAACATTGCATCTGGGAGCCCAAAACCTCACCAATACCCAGACTGCGGAAATCAGTGCCAAGCAAACCGAAGTCAACGTCCGCAACACACTGACCAACACGGGGTTCATTGACGGCGAACTGACCCATCTCACCGCCAAAGTACTGGACAACACCGGAACCGGACGTATTTACGGTGACCAAATAGCCCTCAAGACTGGCACTCTCAATAACACAGCGAAAGATGGCAAAGCCGCTGTCATTGCCGCCCGAGACCAATTAGATATCGGTACCGGAACCCTCAACAACAGTGACCATGCCCTGATTTACAGCGTGGGTGACATGCGCATTGGTGGACAACTGGATGAGAACCTAACTGCTACTAGTCAGGCCGGGATGCTCGACAACGACGCGGCAACCATTGAGGCCGGTGGTAACTTAAGTATTGATGCCGCTATTATCAAAAATACCAACAAAGGTCTAGTCACCCAAGTCGTCGAAACAGAAAAATCCCAGCGCCATGAAGCGGTATTAAGCGGCCACACCACCCGCTATGACTGGTCACAAGTAGACACTTCTTACAGTAACAAATACGGAGTACACACCGCTGTTATGCCGGATGGTAGCAGTGATGATGAGTTTTACGAGTACCGATATACCCGTACCATCAATGAAACCCAGATAAAAGAGAATGAGCCGGGTAAAATCCTGTCCGGGGGTAATATGACCCTGAACAGCACAATGCTAACCAACAACGACAGTCAAATCGTGGCAGGCGGAACCCTGAGCGGTGATATTGACGAATTGCGCAATAACGCCACCAAAGGCGAACGTATCATCACGGATGAAGGTAGCGAAATCCGTTGGTATGCCAAAAAGAAAAAACGTCGATTCAGAGGAACCAAAACCTCCCAAGGAAAAGACTGGGACGACTATAACCCAGCACCGATAACCGAAACCATTGACCTGAAAGCCCTAGCCTGGCAGGGCAACACTCGTCCAAACTCTACCGGCATAACAATAGGTGACAGGCAGACAAGCCGTGTTCAAAGTGCGCCAACCGGGATTAATCTGACCCCAAGAATGGCGGAAGCCGGTGAAGTTACGTTCACAAATGCCACTATCAACACCATCACACTGCCGAACAGGGACATACTGATTGATCGTCCATTACTTTCTCCTACGAGCCAACAAACTGAGCAGGTATTACCATCCGGCACAGTAACACTACCGAACAGAGACGCACTCACTGAACACCCAATACTTTCTCCTACAGGCCAACAAACTGAGCAGATATTATCGTCCGGTACAGTGGCACTACCAAACAGAGACGCACTCACTGAACACGCAATACTTTCTCCTACGAGCCAACAAACTGAGCAGGTATTATCGTCCGGCGCAGTGGCACTACCAAACAGAGATGCACTGACTGAACACCCGGTACTTCCCCCCGCTCAACAAACTGAACGGGTACTCCCCCCTGTGACGGTCACTCTACCCCATAGTGGTACATTAGATGAGCGCCCGCTGGTGTTACCAACAGGCCAACAATTTGAACTAACGCTACCGTCTGATAACGTTAAAGGCCAAAGCGTCGAACCCCTTATCCGTATCGTTGCTCCAGACACCCGCTTGCCGAACAACAGCCTGTTTGTCGTACAACCGAGCAGTGACAGCCATTATTTGGTGGAGACCGACCCTAAATTCACCCAATACAAAAAGTGGCTAGGCACGGATTACATGCAACAACAGTTAACCCACGACCCGGCATTGGCACACAAACGCCTGGGCGATGGGTTCTACGAACAGCGCTTGGTGCGTGATCAAATCACCCAACTGACCGGGCAGCGTTATCTGGCGGGCCACAACAACGATGAAACTCAGTTCAAAGCGCTCATGGAAGCCGGCGTTGCCTTCAGCAAACGGCAGCAACTTACCCCCGGTATTGCACTGAGCCCATCGCAGATGGCACTGCTCACCTCAGACATTATCTGGTTGACCAACCGGACCGTGACTCTGGCCGATGGCACAAAACAAACCGTGACCGTGCCACAAGTCTACGCTCGCGTGAATAAAGGCGACTTGACCGGTGACGGTGCCCTGCTCTCCGGTAAAAACGTGACAATAAATAGCCGAGGAGATATCACCAACAGCGGCGCCATCAGAGGACGTGAAATCACCCAACTGACAGCAAACAATCTAACCAACAGCGGCTTTATCCAAAGCGGTAAAGTGGATTTAACCGCTCGGCAGGACATCACCAACCTCGGCGGACAAATTCGGGGCCACGACCGCGTTTCCGCGCTGGCAAACCGGGATATCACCAGTGCCTCTACCCTGCGCGGAGAAGGTGCTGACCGCTGGCTGGATCGACCCGCGGGCATTTATGTCCAGAATGACAACGGCACTTTAGCGCTGAAAGCCCTCAACAACATCCGTCTCACGGCCAGTGAAGTAAATAACGCGGGCAAAGACGGCCAGACAGAGATAACCGCGGGCCTCGACCTGACTCTGGACACCCTGCGCACTCATCGCACAGAAAACAGTGACTGGGGGAGCGACAACTATCGCCATCTGACACAACAACGTGACGTCGGTAGCCAAATAACCACCGCCGGTAACCTGGCACTGCGAGCGGGCAATAACCTCAATGCTACTGCGGCTAACGTGAGCGCTGGTCAACAACTTACCGCTCAGGCCGGGAACAACATCACCCTAGATGCCGGTACCGCCTCATCAGACCTGGTAGAACACAGCAAGCAGACCAGTAAAGGCTTACTCTCCAAATCCTCTGTCGAAACCCACGATGAGGTGCATGAACGCCGGGCGCAGAGCACCACGCTCAGCGGCGACAGCGTAACCCTACAAACCGGGAATGACCTCAACATCATCGGCAGTAACGTGGCTGGCACTCAGGATGTTAATCTGGCCGCAGGCAATCAGCTCACCATCACCACCGCTGATGAAGCCCGTCATGAAACGCACTTCAAGCAAGAGAAAAAATCCGGTCTGATGGGGACCGGCGGTATCGACTTCACCATCGGCAAAGCCAGCCAAAAATCCACCACCGATATCGACAGTAACCTTAACAAAGGCAGCACGGTAGGCAGCAGCCAGGGCAGTGTGACATTCAGCGCCGGAAAACAGCTCAACCTTCACGGCAGTGATGTCGTGGCGGGCCGCGATACGCAACTTTCCGGCCAAAACATTAACATCACCAGCGCGGAAAACAGTCATACCGCTATCACTAAAACCGAACAGAAACAAAGCGGCCTGACCGTGGCGCTGTCCGGCACCGCAGGCGGGGCCCTGAATTCCGCAGTTCAAACGGTTCAAGCCGCCAACAATGAAAGTGACAGC